>CAZNQT010000495.1:0-4064 GCA_964574885.1 uncultured Pirellulales bacterium | reverse complement strand
GGGTGAGATCATGAATAAATTAGATGCGATTGTGGAAATTTTGCGAGAAGCAATCAGACGAGAGAATGAGTCTTACAAATTTTATATGGACTGGGCGAATCAAGTAAAACACCTCTTGCTCCAAAAGGCTCTGGAAAGTTTTGCGCGAGAAGAATTACGACACAAGGCTTTGTTAGAACTGGAAATTATGAAAACGGGTAAAGTAATTGCCGATGGGGAAGATGTGGGAGAGGCTCAGGAAATTGACCATCTGTTTCCGTCGCAGGAATTTGAGTTGGAAGCAGATATGTTACGAATCTTTTTACAGGAAGATGTTAAAAAAATATTTATGCAGGCCATTGAAAGGGAAAAAACCTCTTTTCACATGTATGTTGATTTGGCGATAAACATCAAGGATGAAGAAATAGGTCAAACTTTTTTGTCTCTTGCCGAAGAAGAAGTAAAACACCGGATTTGGTTTGAAATTGAATACGACAAGTTGTTACAAGGAAAAGAGTAAATAGTAGATGATGTTATAGGAGTGTTTCAGGCAACCTGCCAGGATTATTACATTTTTACTGGAGCTCGGAAAGCGGATTGATAAATACACTCCCCGCTTTGTTCCTGCCGAAGGTGGGAATCGAACCCACACCCTGTTGCCAGGACGGGATTTTGAATCCCGCGCGTCTGCCAGTTCCGCCACTTCGGCAACGTCCTGTAAAATAAGAGTTTATGGCTTATTTTACTCGTTACAAGAATCGGTTTTGAGGCTATTTTTCTCGCCTTGAATCCGATTCCGAATTCATATATTCAACATGGGCGAAAGTATATAATCCAAGGCACGCAAGGTCAATGTGAAAAAGTCAGAGAACTTTTTGCAATTCATATTATATTAGTTTAGAGCATAGATTATAATTGTAACCAGTTCCAGGGATTATGGCGCTGTGAAGTTAGCGGATGCAGTGAACGTTTATGGCCAAAAGACGTATAGGAAAGAAATCTTATCCCTCCCGTTCTGCGGAGGCGCCCTCAGTGCTGCTATTCGTGGAAACGTCGCGCGAGTTCGGACGTGGATTGCTTTACGGGATTGCGAGATATTCTAAACTGCACGGTCCCTGGCAGGTGTACCGTTGGCCCGGCGCCCTGGATTCATTACTCCCGGAGTGGAAATATTTGAAGATCGACGGTGCGATTGTACGGGACGTCAAAGCCGTGGAAGGCTTGGTACACTCGGGTATTCCGGTGATCTACGCACAGCATAACAAGGAGAGCTATGCGCCCTTTCCTGCCATTATCACCGAAAGCGAATCGATTGGGTGTATGGCCGCAGAACACTTTTTGGACCGTGGTTTCCAAAGCTTTGCCTATTTTGGACTGGACGATTATACCTGGTCCCAATGGCGTGCGCGATACTTTCAACAACGGTTAGAACAGGCCGGTTTTGAAGCCAATATATTTCTACAGCCGTTATCGAAAACCAAACGAGCATTCAAAAACGAGCAGAATGTCATCGCAAGTTGGCTCAAGTCGCTCCCCAAACCTGTCGCCGTAATGTGCTGCAATGATGACCGGGCGCTCCAACTGATCGAGGTGTGTAAACTGGCGGACCTCTATGTGCCGGATCAAGTAGCGGTGCTTGGTGTGGATAACGATGAATTGGTATGTGATCTGGCCGATCCGCCTATATCCAGTATTGCCTTAAACACCGAGGCGGCCGGACATGAGGCAGCGGTTCTGTTGGATTCCCTGATGAAAGGCGGCACGATGTCAGGCCAAGTGATCCCGGTGCGTCCCACCCATATCGTCACTCGGATGTCCACGGACATCCTGGCAATAACCGATCCGGACGTAGCTACCGCGTTGCAGTACATTCGCCGGAATCCAAACCGTCTGATCCGGGTGAGTGACGTTGTGGAGGCCACTAATGTGTCGCGCCGGGTGCTGGAAATGCGATTTAAGGCCGTTTTGCGGCGCTCGGTGCAGCAGGAGATCCGGCGCGTTCGCGTCAACCACATCGTGGAATTTCTTTTAAGTACGGATAGGAGTATCACGGATATTGCCTTACAATGTGGCTTTGGCGGCGTAGAGCATATCGCACGCTATTTCCGTAAAGAAACAGGTATGAGTCTGCTCGAATATCGCAAGCGATACAAACCACAATAGTTGGCAGTCTTTTAAGCTAAGAAAGGATATTATATTCCCATGAAAAGAAATGCAATGAAACTCGCGATCGTATTACTGGTATTATCAAGCGGCATCCAGGCGGAGCAAACGGTGGTTCGTCTTTCCATCGACCCTCAGACCGTGGTCAATCGAATCGATGAGAAGGTGTACGGCCATTTTCTCGAACATATTTACCATTCCTGTCATGGCGGGCTTTGGGGCGATCTGATCTGGAATCGCAGCTTCGAACAAAACGACTTGGGACATTGGACGGTCCAGGACGATCAGATCGCCCAGAAGGGGATGGGTACGAATGTGCGTCTGACCTTCGGCGATGTAAATTGGCAGGATTATGAATACACGCTGGAGGCGAAAAAAACCGGCGGCCAGGAAGGATTCTTGATTCTGTTTCGGGTCAAGAATGAGAAAGAATTTTATTGGTGTAATCTGGGCGGCTGGAATAACCAACGCCATAGCCTGGAGAAGGGAGTAGCGAACACGAATCGCTGGGGTATGGTGGGGCCGCAATCGACCGGACGTATCGAGTCGGATCGGTGGTATCGTATCAAGGTGCGCTGCGAGGGACCGCATTTTCAGGTGTGGTTGGATGATAAACTGATAATCGATTATACCGACGATCGGCGCCCTCATTTGAACGGTAAAGTGGGGATCGGCACCTGGGCGACGCAGGCGGTATTTCGAAACCTGAAAGTGCAGGCCTTGGACGGGACCGTTCTCTATGAAGGCTTACCGGACAGTCTGACGCAACAAAATGTCGCCAGTTTCTGGAAGAGGTATGGCGGCGCTCAGGCATTTGTGGACCGCAAAGATCCCTTGAATAGCGAGGTATCCCAGAAGATCGTCACGGATTTAAAAGGCGGCGGATTACAGCAGGAGAACTTCTGCATCCGTTCGGGTAATACGTATGCAGGTTCTCTCTGGGTCAGAGGAAAAGCCGATCAAGGTCTAATGGTTCAACTACAGGGCGATGAAGAACAAAAGACAACCGTGAGAATCGGCGCCCCGTCGTCGTATTGGCGTGAATTTCCCTTTTCGTTAACGCCGGATTGGTCCTGTGAGAATGCTACTCTCCGTGTCGGCCTCCAGGGCGCCGGGGAAGTCTGGATCGATCAGGTCAGCATGATGCCGAAGAGTTGGAAAGAAAAAGGCGGATTTCGCCCCGATCTCCTGCAAGCCATTGCAGATCTACGACCGCCGGTGATCCGTTGGCCGGGCGGGTGCTTTGCATCGTCGTATCAGTGGAAACAGGGCATCGGCCCACAATATAAACGCCTCCCTCACCCGCGGGAAATCTGGGACGACCTGGATGTCTATGATTTCGGTACCGACGAATTCATCCGGATGTGCCGCCGGGTAGGGGCCGAGCCGTTGATCGTGGTCAATATCGGTACCCGGAATTGGAATAGCGATGCCGATACTCATGATTATCTCCAGGACATTCTCGACTGGATTGAATACTGCAATGGTCCCGCCGATTCCCAATGGGGCAGAGTCCGCCTGGCCAATGGTCATCCCGCCCCATACCACGTGAAATATTGGGAGATCGACCACGAAACGTGGCTCCTTCCCGCCGAGGCGTACGCCGAACGGATTCGCAGGATCGCGCCGCAGATGAAAAAAGTGGATCCCTCGATCCGACTCTGTGCCTGTGGCAGCGGCGGTATGGGAAGAAACAATAATAATGGTATGAGATACAACCGTATCGTCATCGAACGCTGCGCAGACCTTTTGGATTACCTCAGCATCCACCACTATGAAAATCCGAATCGATTCGCCGAAGGCCCGATAGCGTATGAGACATTTTTCCATGAGATTGGCGATTTGATCCAACAGTCGAGCAATCCGAATTTGAAGATATATGTGTCCGAGTGGAACGCTCAGAGCACCGATTGGCGTACGGG
>CAZNQT010000494.1:0-4066 GCA_964574885.1 uncultured Pirellulales bacterium | reverse complement strand
GGCCCAACGTAGGGATTTCCGTTCGGCCCCTGGCGTACGGAAAGAACAATTCCATTTATTGTGCCTTTCTCCGGCAGTATATCCAAAATAAGCACAAAGCGAGCCTGGCGGATCCAAAGTTGGAGGCGGCGATTCAGGATCTGGAGGACAAGGGCGCCTACGTGATACCGCCCGGGGGTACGTTTGAGAACTTTAAGGAAGTGCTGCCATTTTTGATTGAAGAATTGGGGATGAAAATCATTCATCTGCTGCCGATCAATCCGGTGCCGGTTTCTTATGGCCGGATGGGCAGGTACGGCAGCCCTTACGCTACGACCGATTATTTTGGGATCGATCACACGTTGGCTCGATTCAGTCGCTATAAAACGATTGAGGATCAATTTATCGACCTGACCAGCAGTATCCACGGACTGGGCGCCAAGGTGTTTTTAGATATGGTAATTAACCATACCGGCTGGGCCAGTAGTATCAATTTTACCCACCGTCAATGGCTTAAAGTGGATAAAGACGGCAAGATCCTGTCGCCCGGCGCGTGGGGCGTGACGTGGGGGGATCTGGTGGAGTTGGATTATCGGCATCGGGATTTATGGCGCTATATGGCGTTGGTGTTTTTGGCCTGGTGCGAAAGAGGCATCGACGGATTTCGGCTGGATGCGGGATACATGGTGCCGCTGCAGGTCTGGCAATATATTATCTCCAAGGTTCGACAGAAGTATCCGGATACCTTGTTCCTGCTGGAGGGATTAGGCGGTCCCTGGGCGACGACGGAAACGTTGTTGACTGAAGGACAGATGAACTGGGCCTATTCGGAATTGTTTCAGAATTATTCGCGTCGGCAGATTGTGGATTACCTGACGTACGCTCAAAAGACCTCGAACGCCAAAGGTGTACTGGTTCATTATGTCGAAACTCACGATAACGATCGGCTGGCGAAAAAGGGCAAAACCTATGCCCGGATGCGTTTGTATCTCAGCGCGCTGACGTCGTTTTCGGGGGCCTGGGGCTTTACCAATGGCGTGGAGTGGCTGGCGACGGAGAAAATCGACGTTCACCGCAACAGCGGGCTGAATTGGGGGAATTCGGAAAATCTGGTGGAAGATATTTCCCGTTTGAATCGCATCATGGCGGAAAATCCGGCGTTCTGGGAATGCAATAATTTGGAAATGACGGACCTGGAGGATGAAGATCTGTTTGCCTTTACGCGGAGCAACGCCGATCGCAGCAATGTCATTCTTTGTGTAATCAATCTGAATGTGGAAAAGTCGAAATCATTTCGCTGGCCTTTGGGGAAATGTCGGCTGGGGGATTTGCTGAAATCGGAGACGGTATTATATGATTTAGGGACGGATCAGTTGCTGCCGATGCCGCCGGAGAATCAGTTGAAGGGCAATCTCTCGCGGGGAGGGTGTTTATTGTATCGGTTGCAAACGGCGGAACGGGCGTATCAACCGACGGTACCTGCCATCTATGAGGTCAATGGAGATCGAATTGCCTTAATTTATCAAATCTTACTGAGTCGATTCGCGGCGCACGAGGTAGGCAGGATCGATCCGGAGAAATTATTGCGGCAGGTGGATTCTTGTCGCAAGCTGATCGCGTTGCTGAATACGACGAGTCTGGTCGGATTCATCCGAGGCGATATCGCACGGATGTTGCAGAAGGTCGAGACGGATCTGGTGGATCGCTATACAACCACCTGGACGTTTCAGCACCGCCATAAGCAATTTATCGTTTCGGGCGATCAGTGGCTGGTGGTGCGGACGTATCTGCCTTGTACGGGCTTTCTGACGATTGGCGAAGAGACCTTGATTACCGAATCCCTGCTCAGTTCGGACGGTATGTCTCATGTCTTGTTCTTCCCGCCGCAGCCGGAGAATCAAAGTGCCATGCTGACGTTTAACTGGAAGATTCCCCGCGACCGGATTATCGAGCGTCAATGGCAGGAGGAGAGTTATCCGATTCTTTCGATGCCGTCCGGGCAGAAGGGCTATCGGCCTCAAAAGGTCCATCCTTTATGCTTATCCAAGTCGGAGATCATGACGGGAACTCATACGGTTTTGCTGACCAACGGCCAGGGAAGCGTATGTCAAAGCCCGGCGATCCCCGGAACCCTGATGACGAAATATGATTCGTTGCTCAGTGTAAGCGGGCCTTATAGTCATCCGGGCAATCGTGTGTCTCTGGTGCGAACGATCCGCGAGACGGTGCGGATCGGCGCCAAGTATTTTGATCTGGATGAGAGCTTTTTTCATGGCTTTACCCGTTTTGGTCAGCCTCTCTGGGAATTTGTTTATGATGACGGAGAATATTATCTCCGATTGGAACGATCGCTGATCATGTGCCATCACGAAAATTCGGTCTATGTTCGCTACAAGCTAAAAGAAGCGAATGTTCCGGTCGAGATTACCTGTAAATGTTATCTGGAAAGCCGTTCGGTGCATGATTCGCTGCAGGCTACGGAGTCGCTTCGCCAGCAGTATGAAGCCTCCTGCCAGGCCTATACGTCGCAACCGGGAATGGCCTTTGCGCCTGCTTCCGGGTCGCGCGTGCAATTGTTGGCCAAGCACGGCGAGTTTGTTCTGCAATCGCACTGGATATACCAGGAAGAATTGCCCCAGGATGCCGAACGGGGACTGGACTACAAGACGGATATGTTTTGTCCTGGATATTTCACCTTCCGACTATCTCGGGGAGAGAATCAGGTGATACTCCTGACCGCCGAGAAACAACTACCGGAGCGGATCTCCGTTCACCGTGTGATTACGCGAGAACATACCCGCATGAAAGAATTGCTGGGGCGGATTCCGAATCAATCCGCTCGTAAAGATCCTTTGATTAAAATGTTGGTAAGCGCGTTGGATCAGTTCCTGCTTTATAGTGATGCCGGTTGGCAGATTGTCGCCGGGTATCCCTGGCTGGGCGTGCGAACCCGCGATGCTCTCTGTTGCGTCGGCGGGCTTTTAGCGGTCGGCCGATATGACGTGGTGGAGGATATAATTCTTCAGTCGGCATTGACGGAGAAAAAGGGATTGTTATCGGATTGGCTTCGCGGAGGTCCGGCGGATTATACCGGGCTGGAACCGTCCTTACGATTGTTTCTGACGACCCGGGATTACGTACGCTTTACCCAGACAAATTCATTCTGGGACTCTCTAATCGGAGATCAGCGAGGATTACGGGAAGTGCTGGTGAATATTTATGAGAGTTTACGTGATGGCATCGATCAGGGACCGCGTCTGGACTCGACCAGCGGTATGCTCTATTGTCCCGCAGGCTTCAACTGGATGAATACCCGCGATCCCCAGGTCACCCCTCGCCAGGGCTATCCGGTAGAAATCCAGGCCTTATGGTCCCAGGTATTAACCGTACTGCCGGAGATCTATCCGCCTTATGCCGATCAGGTCCGTCAAATTCATGAGCAATTAAACCGCAATTTCCTGCCGCTTTTCTGGAATGAAACGGAGGGGATCCTGGCAGATGTCTTATTGACGGATGGGCCGATGCCCGCGGATCGAGCTCAACCGGATACGGCGATTCGGTTTAATGCGATGTCTGCGATCACCGCCGGAATGGCGCCTCCGGAAAAAGCACAGCGGATTTTGGATCAGGTGGCAACTCATCTCCTGATTCCGGGGGGGCTGCGTTCTCTGGCGGAATGCTATGTTCCGGTCCCCGTAAAAATCAAGGATCGCCAAGGGCGAATCCTGGTGGATCCCCGTAATCCGTATCGGGGCCATTGTGTCGGGAACGAGACGGAAAGACGATTGGCCTACCACAATGGGACCGCCTGGCCTTATGCGTATTGCCAGTTTGTCGAAGCGGTGGCATTCGTATCATCCTTTTCGGAATCCACCGTGAAACAATCGCTGGCCTATTTTGAATCTATACGTTCCGAACTGATATGCAACGGATTAGGTACTCTGGGAGAAATGAAAGATGGGAATTTCCCCCATACTACCAGAGGCTGCATTGCTTACGCACATTCCGTCGCGGAAGCCCTGCGGATTTACATGCTGCTGAAATACCCCCAAAGCTATCCCCTTACCCAGGCCAATCGGCGCTAAAT
>CAZNQT010000493.1:0-4080 GCA_964574885.1 uncultured Pirellulales bacterium | reverse complement strand
GATAGAAATTCTATATCCGGATCATACGATCCAAAGGCACACAGCGTCAGATCATCCCCTTCGTTAATCACATAGGGACCGTTTGCTTCTGCCATGGGTTGTTCGTTGTTCACCAGCAGGATAAACGTTCGATCGGTATCCCAGGCGTTGTCAGCGTCTTTCACGGAAACACCGACTTCGATGGAATCGCCAATGACATTCAAACCCAGGTTGCGTAACTGCAGATTGGACAAGGTGGGCGTGGGTCCGATATAGTCGTCGTATTGTCCGTCGTTGTCCAGGTCCCATTTATACACCAGGGGGAGATCGTTGGCATTGGGATCCGACGAATCTAACGCGCTCAGGGTAATTCCTTCGCCTTTATCCACCGTATAAGGGCCGCCGGCATCCGCCGTCGGCGCCACGTTCTGAATGGTTAACTCCGCCGTATCCGTATCATGAAAAATAGTATCATGCCAGACATGCAGTTTGACGGTTGAGGTACTGCCGTCTCCGGCGAATCCCAAATCTTCCAGCATCGACCAGGGAACGGTGGGAGAGACTCCATATACATCGTAGCTGCCATCGTTGTTAATATCCCATTCGTAATGGAGTTCCGGGTCGAGAACCATAGAGGATCCCGATCCATTCAGAACCAGATCGGCTCCTTCCTGGATTGCATAATCGCCCCCGGCGTCCGCTACGACATGGCAAAGCAGCATTCGCGGCTCTAACGTTTCCAGTTTCAGGGGATTGGCACGTGGCCCAATTCGTTTGGGTTTAACAAATTTCTTTCGATTGACCATATCTGATTCTCCTACTCAAGTAAGTCGTTCTTCCTCTTGGGTCGAACTCACCGCATTGGATTGAGGTAAGTCGATGGCCAAATGTTATGTTTAATAAGGTTCTATAGTACAACTCTACAAGACGAACAGTAGAGTTATGAGTGGCTGGTATTGAGACCGATCTTCCTTGATCCGACTTTACGTCATCGGGTAATTCACTCTCCTCTCGATCTGTTCCTCATTCTACCCGCACCAACAATTGCAATCAAGCAAAGATTTGTTATTTTTTTCATTTTTTAATTCGTATAAAATTTCCCCATCGTTTTATTCTGATTATATGAGATGTGCCATGGTTTGAGTCCGAATAAATCTGTGCGGGATCGTCTTTCGATAGGTAGGGACTGGAGTACATGCAGATACAAAAAACAATTCCGCTCGTTTCTTCGTCCGATATACATCTTGAAATAATGAAGTGATGGTTCTATAATATTCCGTTATTTTGATTCTATGTAACTAAGGATAAATAAGTTGTTTTTTCTTGAAAGGAATCAAGATCATGAACTCAAAACCTATATCGGTATTACAGTTGGAATCATTGGAGCCGCGTGTTGTACTGTCAATCGGGGCCCAGGAACAGTTGTTTGTTTATCTGCTTAACCTGGCGCGCAGCGATCCTGAAGGCTACGCGATCCAGGAGGGATTTTCTGTGAGTCTGGCCGGAGTTGCTCCGCAGCCGCCCCTGGCGGTCAATGATTTATTATTTGCTTCCGCTGGGTTTCATGCCGAAGAGATGGCGGATAACGATTACTTTGGCCACACGAGTCAGGTTACCGGCGACCAGCCCAATAAGATGGCCATTGATGCCGGATATCCACTGCCCTGGGGGCCTGACGGTAACCAAATTGAATCGATTGGCGCCGGCTACGGAAATCCTCCCGTCGGCGTGGCGCCCACGGATGCCGCCAAGGCCCTCCAATTACTCCTGGAAGACTTACAGGAACCTTCTCTCGGTCATCGCCGACATTTGCTCGCGATAGATGCGGGCTGGCAAACCCATCGGGAAATCGGCGTTGGGTATGCGTATAATAATAACTCCACCTTGAAAAACTACTGGGCGACACACACTGCCTACGAAAATACCTCCGATCTGTTCCTGACCGGTGTGGTTTATGACGACAAAAACAACAACGACCGCTACGATCTCAACGAAGGACTCGCCGGCGTTACGGTCTCCACCGATCAGGGAGGTTCCACGCAAACCAACGCAGCGGGCGGCTGGTCTCTGCCGATTATCGATGGCGATTATACCGTAACGGCAACCGGCGGCTCGTTTGACGGGACCGGCAGTATTCTCGTTCGTGTGGACGGGGCCAATATGGAAATCGATTTCACCTCCGGTGAATCCGCCGGGGTGGCAAACTTCGGCGTCGAAGGCGGTAGCGGCTTTCCCGAAGTGTCCGTAACCGCTACCGACGACCAGGCGGCCGAAGCCGGTCCGGATACCGGCACGTTTACCTTTACCCGTACCGGTTCCACGGATGAAGCGATGACGGTGGACTATACCGTTACAGGGACGGCTGCCAGCGACAGCGATTACCAGGCGATTGGGACTTCCGTCGTCATTCCGACCGGGCAGGCCTCTACCACCGTTACTGTCACTCCGATCGACGATGAAGATACCGAAGGAAGGGAAACGGTCGTCATCTCCTTGACGCCGGGTCAGGATTACAATTTAGGTTCCTCTACTTCCGCCACTGTGAATATTGCCGACGATGAAGGCGTGGTGGTTGATTTCGGCGATGGGATCGCCAAATCCGTTACCTATACCGACACGGACGGAACCACGGCGACTCTCAGCGTGAAATCCGCCGTCGGTGCGGTTACGTTTGAGGGCGAGGATTTAACCGTTAACGAGCAAAGCGGCAGCGTAGTCGTTTCCGGCGGACTCGGCGCCGCTATCGCTGACATCACCCTCGATAACACCGGACCGGCTACTTCACTATCCGCTAAGGCTAAGGGGGGCGACGGCTATATCCTCGTAAATAATATCAACATCAACGGTTCGGCCAAGGACATCAAAGGCAAGCAAATCGATCTCGGCGGCAATCTTTCTGTGAACGGCGGTTTGACCAAACTGGAGTTCCACGATGTCGCCGATCAACACCTGATCAACATCGGTCAATCTGATTCTGTCCCTGGACCCGTCTCGATCAAATTGAACGAGGTGACCAATCTTAGTATTGACTCCGATACACCGATCAAGTCCCTAACCGTGGTCGATTGGGTGGATGACGATCTTACCATCGATATGATAGAAGCCCCCTGGATTGGAAAAATTTCCGCGCTGCAGGATTTTGCACCCTTTATTAACGTAACGGATAACTCGGTTAAATATACCTTGGGAGCGGTAAAAGTTAAACATAACATTACGGGGGGAGGCTGGACCGTAAATGGACACGGCGGGAAAATCGCCGCGAACGCGATTACGGGAATCTGGGCGGCATCCTATTCCGGAGATCTGGCCGGGTTGGCAACCAAACAAGATGCCACCGGTAATTTGACGGCAAATACCATCAAAAGCGTATCGGTGAAAGGCAATTACTCCATCGCCGGCATCACCCTCACGCAATCCGCAGATCCGAATATGATCGCGCTTTCCAAGTTGAACGTTTCCGGCACTATGGATGGGGTAAACATTCGTTCGCAATCCGGTTTGGGAGCTATCTCCGCCGGTCGCATCCTGAATAGCAAACTCTTCGCCGGGGTTGATAACGCCGTCACCCAACTTCCGACCGCGGCTGATGATTTCTCCGCCGCCGCCGCGATTAAAAGCGTCAAACTCAAAGGCGTCGCGGGCGAAACCATTTGGCTCCAGAATTCCAACATTGCCGCCGCCGAACTCGGCAAAGTTACCGTCGCATTTGCCCAAACCGATAATTCCGGTGTACCGTTTGGGATCGCTACGCAGCAATTTAAATCCATCGCCTACAAAGATGCTACGAATAGCCTTAAAGCAACCTCCCCGGCGGACCTCGCCGCCTTCCCTGGTATCGACGACCTGGTCGTTCGTTTACTCTGATAGATAGATAGTTACTGTTGCGGAAGGATGTCGCCCCTGCGAAGGCAGGGGTCCATGATTCTGAAAGATACCTTTAGTATCGAAATACTATGTAGAAACGCATAATTACTATAGTGTTAAAAATTTGGGTGGCAGCCACCGAGTCTGCGAGGTGGATGGCGAATATATCACTGAACCTGTTATGAACCTTTGAATATATAAAATTTGAATTTGTTAAGCATTTAGAGATTAGAATTT
>CAZNQT010000492.1:0-4082 GCA_964574885.1 uncultured Pirellulales bacterium | reverse complement strand
GTGTTATAATTTGTCATCGGGTTTTAGTGAACGCATTTTGTTAGGGGCTCTTAGTAGTTTTGTTACTCAGGATATCTTCTAATGGCAACTAAAATAAAAAAAGTACTAATAATAACCTGGGTGCTGGCATTGATTCCCCACCACTCAAACTTTGCAGCAACTCTTTACCCCAACGACGACGTCACGCTCCGCGGCAGCACCAATTACAACGCCAGCGATCCGTTTGGACTCTTAGTGAAGAACTTCACCGACGTCAGTTACCTGGAGTTTACTCTCGGCAGCATTGCCGCGACCGAAGCGAAGCTGATCCTATGGCAGGGCGATACCGGCGTCAGCAATCCCTGGACGATCGTCGTCAAGGGCGACGAGTACAATTTCGACGAGGCGACGATTACCAGCGGTCCCGGTTCGACCTGGCCGGTCGTCGGCACCTTTGACGTCACCGGTACTACAAGCAATCCCCCGGTACAGGCGTTCTACGAGATGGACCTGACGGACTGGTACAATAACAACCTCGGCAAGACAATGTCGCTCTTCATGACGCGAAACGTGCAGCCGGCCGGTAGCGGCCCTATCTTCGAGGACCGCGAAGGCACGAAAACCGGCGACGGCGTAAACTATGGTCCCAGGATAATCCTGGATCCCGTTGCAGCACCGCCTCGTATGGACGATTTGGGCTGGTTCGCCCCCGAAGATTTCGGATTAAACCTCTCTTTCGATATCAACAGTCACGACGCTCCGCAACTGACGTTTTACGATCCGGCCCCCAATCCATTCTACCCTATGATAGCCAATTATACTCTTTTCGATTCCAGGCTGGTCCGCTATGTCGCGTTCCGGATCAAAATGATCAACGCGCCGGCGAATGTTGTCTTCTGTTGTTATTCTTTTCTAGATGTTTCAGATCCTATAAATTACTATGTTAAAACAACCAACGTTACCGTGCCTGCAAGCGACGACTGGCAACTGGTAAGAATCGACCTGGCAGACAAAGAGTCGGGGCCCGGCACCTATACGGGGAACCGCTGGTTCCGGATCGACTTCCAGCAGTCGACGTACTCGATATTAGCCTCCACCCGGATGTATATCGACTGGATTTCACTTACCGACAATCCTGACTGGGATGGATACACTCGTGATGCCACTGATATTCTCTGGGATTTTGCTTCCGATCCGAACCGAGCCAGCCATCCCAACCCGGAACATGAGTGCCAAGACGCGGATCCCGGCGCCAATCTGCAATGGTGGCCGGGGCAAAACGCCGTTTCCCACGATATCTACTTTGGCACCAGCGAAACGGCGGTTGCATCCGCCGACCGTCTGGCCGGTGATATAAACGCCGACGGGCCGGTAAATGCACTTGACGCCTGGGTATTCATTACCCAGTGGCTGACGAGTCCCGGTGACGCGGTGCACTCTGCGGACCTGAATTTCAACGGTAACGTCGAAATCGGCGATTTCAACGTCATGGCAAGCGATTGGCTCCGGCCTCCCGATCCCGTTTTCAAGGGAAATCAGACTACAACCACTTTTGATCCGGGTCCGCTGGATATAGGCACTACCTATTATTGGCGGATTGATGAAAGAAGACCGGACGGCCAAACCCGCGGCAATCTCTGGAGCTTTACACCTGCAATCACCAGTAGCGATTACGAAATCGTTTTCCCGGGCACAAGCTGGCAGACGAAGACATCGGCAGAGCTGGGTTTGGACGGGACCAAACTGGACCAGTTCGCTAATAACGTGGGCGGCGTCGGCTGTATCATCCGACAAGGTTACGTAGTCAAGACCTGGGGCAGTCAGAGTGTCAAGGCCGACTGGGCCTCTGCCGCCAAACCGGTTGTCAGCACCATGCTGTTTTTCGCCGTGGAAGAGGCCCTTCTCACAGACGTTCATGAATTGATCGAAGACCACGGCTGGGATCTAATCGCCAAGGATGAACCAATGGAGTTTTATCACTTGGCAAACATGACCAGCGGGTATGCCCGCGGCGAGGCGCCGGGAGCAGCCTGGGCCTATAACGACTATGCCATCAAACTCTACGCTACGACGCTTTTCGATAACGTTTATCATACTTCCCCCAATGCCGCCGCTACCAATGCCAACCGCCTGGGCGCTCTGCAATTTGAAGACGGTTCCATCTTCTCTTCTCGCGAAGGGTACGGCGTGTACACCAGCGTTCGGGATTTCGCCCGCATCGGCTGGCTCTGGTGCAACTACGGCTACTGGAACGGCACACAGGTACTACCCAGAAAGTATTTTGATGACTATATGAAGGCCCATGTTTCATCCGACCTGCCCCTTTCCACTATTGCCGGTGACGATTATCTCGAGATAGGGACCTATGGCGGCGGCTCCTACCAGACTGACGACGGACCCGGCGTCTATGGATTCAACTGGTGGTGCAATCCAAACCAAACCAACTGGCCCGACGCACCCGCCGACACCATCCAGGCCAACGGACACTGGGGCAAGGAAGTGGTTACGGTCATTCCCAGCCTTAGCCTGGTAGTGGCCTACAGGACAAATCCTGCTCGCGGACATACGACCGGCAGTTCCTCCTCGGATATGAACCAGGACTTAAAACTGCTTGTCGAGGCGTGTCCGGCATTCCCGCTGGGCCAGATCGTAGCTGACGACGCCCATCCGGGACGAATGGTCTATCACGCTACCTTCGAAAACGGACGGGAAAAACCGGTTTGTTTCGCCGGTCCGGGAGACCCCGAGGATTTCTTCTATAACGATACCGTCAATAATATTAACCTGCTTACCAGTCGCGGCGCTCGCTGCACCTACATCACAGCGGTCTTGCAGGACTTCGGCGGCGGCAACCCCGGCACCGGAGCCGCCATTGATGCCAAACTCGACGAATGGGAAGGCTACATCACCCAACTGGAGAACGCCGGCATCATTACGGTCTTCTTCTTCTTTGATGACAGCCAGCCCCTAACCGCCAACTGGCAGGAGCTGGTTGACAAATCCGTCGCCAAGTTCAAGCATCATAAGCTGCTGATATGGAGCGTGGCCGAGGAATACGGCGAAGCATTGACGCAATCGCAGGTCTCCCAGGTGGCTGCCCGCATCAAGCAGCAGGATAACTACAATCATATTGTCGGTGTGAATCAGAATAGCGGTAATTCCTTCGATTTCATGAGCGATTCCAATCTGGATATGTTCCTGATGCAATTAAACTATTCAACACCCAGCGATCTGCACAATAGGATCAAGAACAGCAACGCCAACGGTCAAAAAATTCTTAATATGGCCGAAGCCGTCGACCATGCCAAGCAGACACGCCAGACCGTCCGGCTTTGGAATTGGGCCTCCATCATGGGCGGCGCCAGCGCTGTACAGGTCCTCTGGATGGGACGGGCCAGCGACCCGGCCGACTGGAACGACCCTGATAAATACGACGACTGCGCCCGCCTAATGGACTTCATGGAATCGATCCGACTCAATGAGACTTCTAACCATGACGAGTTGGCCCGCGGCAATACGGACTACGTGCTAGCCAATCCCGGTCAGGTCTATATCGCCTATGGCGATGCCGGCTCTTCGCTGGGACTAAACGTACTGGCCGGCGCCTACCGTGAAAAATGGTTCGAGCCGGTCGATGGAGACTGGGTGGACCAGGGTAATGCGGCTCTCTCCACCGGCGATCAGACCTTTAGCAAACCCGGCGCCATCGGCGATGAAGCCGTTCTTTATCTGGAGTTGGAATAATAACGTGGCTCCGGCTGCGATATTAAGAAGGAAAATGGAAAACAGAATAAGGAGATGGAAATGGTATCGAACCGAAATCTTCCGATGTCGGTGACATTGCTTTCTGCGCGCGCACCTCCTAATGATGCATTTTATCTTTCGACCTGGAAACACCCGCCTTAAGAGAGGTGGGCAAACAACGTTGATCTAACAAACAAACTATCCGGATTTATACCGGATGATTAAAAACGTGAGGAGGATAAGTCACAATGAAATATAAAAATGTGATTTACGTAGCCATGATTACAGGATTTATGGTAACGCTGCCCGCTTTCGCCGTCTTAAGGATTAATCCCAACGACGACGTTACACTTCGAGGC
>CAZNQT010000491.1:0-4088 GCA_964574885.1 uncultured Pirellulales bacterium | reverse complement strand
AGCGTGGGACTGTGAGTCCGCATGTCATGACCGACGATGAGTGATTGGGCGTTAGCCTGCCCTCGATCATAGCCTCCCAGCAGCGAACGAAGATATTGGGCCGTAGCGTGTCCGATTTTCCACGCCGCTTCTTCGTTGATGGCCTCGGGATAAATACCGCGAATATCGTAGGCTTTGAAAATCGTTTCATTCATGGAGTACGTACCTTTCCACAATAGGGATTAACTATTGATACGATGGGTCGTCGTCTTCGTCCTGCTCGTCGCTTTCTTCCTCCTCATCGTATTCATATTTCCAACTGTCCGCCTCATCGAGATCGTCCATTTCTCGTTTCATCATCTCGAACATTTTTTCCTGCATCGGCGCCAGTTTTTGATACCAACGCAGGGTGGCGTGATACGCCTGCAGCAGGGCATCCAGCCGCAGCAGTTGCCATTTCGC
This sequence comes from uncultured Pirellulales bacterium, assembly GCA_964574885.1. Classification (GTDB taxonomy): domain Bacteria; phylum Planctomycetota; class Phycisphaerae; order Sedimentisphaerales; family SM23-30; genus JAFGFX01. The sequence continues at coordinate 3,647 of CAZNQT010000491.1, read as the reverse complement.
CAGACACTCGGATTCCTTGACGGTCCGGAACGGATCGCAGCGGAGCATAATCCGACCGCTTTCTTCGTCCCGGCTGAAATATTCACATTCTTCACAACGCAGCATGATCGATCTCCCGAACTAGGGGTTCGCCGAGCTATTTCCGCCTAGAATATGACAGACACCCGGAGAAATCAAGCTACTTTGAAAAGACCTTGCCGTGGAGAGGATTCTATAAAAAAAATAAGGCAGGATTTACACCTGCCTTATATCAAGGAAAAGGGGCTTAACCAGCAGGAACACCTTATTCCTGCCAATATTCATTTAAGAATTCATCTAGAGCGATGGAGAGCTTTTCCTCGCTTTCATACGTACCCTGGGCCAGCGCTTGCTTAACTGGTAGCACCTTTTCGGTGCGGATTTCCGGTAATTGAGCGATTTTATGCATCAATCGGGCTACGTCGGAAATTTCGACCTGATCGGTTTTTTCGCTCGGCATCGGTTTGGGCTGTGATGGACCGGAATTGGCCGTGGTTTGCGGCCTCAGGGGCTGAGCCCCCCCGGTTCCGTTTATGCCATAGATGTTGTTCATATCAGATTCCTCGTCTATTCTGCGGTTTTTTCTCCAACCATCCGTGATTTTACCCCGACTAGGCTTCCCTGCCCTCACAATATGTTGTAAATATTGCTCAAAGGTGTCGAATTTGTTGGCCTTGGAAGCTTCTGCAACCTTCCTTATCAGCCACTGATTGTATCGACGAGGGTCGAAAAGAAACTTGAGAAATTACCGCTTTCTCTATCAGTAAATTACCGTTTAATCCATAAGCGTAAAATCAGGATTTTAGTGTTATGAAAGACGATTTTGACGGCTTAAACACCTGCTCACAGGCCAAATCGCTCTGGAGTTCTGGGTGGTTTGGAGTGAACCAAACTGGTTGGTGACGGATGACCTATTTATTCAAAGTTACCTATCTTAACACGTCTTTGGGCCTATAATTGCCTCTACTACATATTGATTGAGTTGGTTTGTTTATAAGTGTTTCAAATATCTACGGTTATGAAAAGACTTTGAACGGTTTTCGCCTCAGGATAAAAGATTTGAGAAAATTTGTTTTTACCTCAATGATGACAGATCGCTCCTGGTTGATTACGATATAAATAGTAAGCGATATGGGAAGAAGGCAAAGATAAGCATGGCAAAACGTGATTATTACGAAGTATTGGGTGTCTCGCGGGGTGCGTCGAAGGAAGAAATTAAAAAAGCCTATCGACGTCTGGCGAAGAAGTATCACCCGGACCACGCCGGCAAAGACAAAAGTGCCGAGGAGAAATTCAAGGAGGTTACCGAGGCCTATGATGTGCTTAGCGACGCGAAAAAGCGGGAGTCCTACGATCGCTTTGGCCATGCCGGGGTGAAAATGGACGGAGCGGGCGCCGGTTGGCCGGGCGGCGCCTATCATTACCAGAGCGGGCCCGGCGGGGGTGGAGTGCACTTCGATTTTTCCGAAATATTCGGCGGGGGCGGGAGTCGAGGCAGAGCAGGCAATGTTTCAGACTTTTTTGGATCCGGCGGTTCCGGCAGTATGGAGGATATTTTCGAACAGTTACGGCAGCAGCAGGGTTCGCGACGCCGCCGATCCGCGACGCCGCAACGCGGTAGAGATATTGAGCATAGCCTGACGATCAGTTTCGACGAGGCAATCAACGGAACCAGCCGGGATATCGAAGCGACGGTGGTCCAATCGGATGGAGCACGACGCAAAGAACGGATCAGTATCAAGATACCGGCTGGCGTGGATACCGGCAGCAAGGTACGGGTGCGGGGTAAGGGGCAGCCCGGACACGGGGGCGATGGTGACTTGATGATTAAGATTCAGGTTGCGGATCATAAATATTTCCGACGAGACGGCAGTGATATCTATCTGGATGTTCCTTTGACCTTTGCTCAGGCCTCGCTGGGGACCAAAATTGACGTACCCACCCTGACGGGCACGACTACGGTAACCATACCTCCCGGCAGCAGTTGCGGACGGAAATTGCGCTTGAAAGGCAAAGGCATCAAATCGTCCAAAGGCAGTGAAATAGGAGACATGTATCTGGATTTAAAGATCGTCCCGCCGGAAAAACTGGACGAAGAATCGAAAAAACTATTAGAGAAATTTGCGCAGCTAAATCCGCAAAATGATTTACGCCGACATTGGCGGTGACTATGCGACAATCCACCAAGCCATTTTTAATTACATTCTTTACGTTTAACATTTTACTTTTCACCTGCTCCTGCGCTCCATGCGATGACCACGGATGGGCCGGGTGGCATGCCTACGCGCAGCTTAGGCATGACTTACATAACGACGGGTGGCGTTGCCCAGCGAATCGTAGGGGCGACTCCAGGTGGTCGCCCTCTGAGATATCATTGGCCGCGTGGCGCCGCCAAGCGAGTCCGCGAGCTTGGGGGAGGGTGATTACTGGATGGCAGGCCGACGCTCAACATATCCTCCAACAAAATAACTCTGAACCGGACAAATTAGAGTATGGTTCCGACCAATGGCATCAGGAGAAAAAGAAATTAGATGCGATGATTTGGGCCAGTGCGATCATTTTGATCCTGCTGTTTTTTGGACTGGCTCTGGTGACATTTATTCGCATAGGGCGGCATTATCGCCAACGCGTTACGGAAGATAAAAAGCCGGAGCCTACCGAATACGTGGATGCCTGGAGCCAATATCGTTTACCGGAAGATAACAATTCAGACGATCCAAAGGACGCCTAAGTTGTTGGATTCTGAACCGAAGCCGAAGCGGCAGGTAGCAGCATCAAGTGAAGCTTGGGGCTGGTTTGTAACTGAGGAAACATAAGTTGTTGGAATCCGAGCAGAAGCATTATCGCTTGCGGCAAAAGCAGCGGTTGAAAAAGACAGCCCAGTTTCAGCAGGTGTACGAACGGGGCGTCAGTGCCTCGGATGATCGGTTGATCGTCTATGCCCTGGCGAACGACCTGGACTTTTCGCGGGTGGGACTGTCGGTGGGGAAAAAGGTAGGCTCGGCCGTAAAACGAAATCGATACAAACGAACGTTACGGGAGGCCTTCCGATTAACCCAGCACGAATTGCCCGTGGGATATGATTTTGTATTGATCCCCCGGCCGCACCTGGACGCTTCCACGCACGCCTTTGAACAATCGCTATTGCAACTGTGTCGTCAGTGCGAACGACGGATAGCAAAAAGAGGTGAATAATATTCCATGATTATAGTAAATCCTAAGCACGAAAAACTAAATCCTAAACAATATCGAATTACCAAAATCCTAATTTTCAAGACAAAATTTGGCTTTTCTGTTCATCGGATGTTTTGAATTTTAGTCATTGAGATTTTGAATTTGTTTAGAATTTAGATATTAGAATTTAGGATTTTCCGGTTTATCCGGGTTTTAATAAGAAGGATTGAAATCTTGAATCACCGCAGGATATGGACGGATCCTTTATCATGGCCCTTGTTTCTGGCCAAAACACTGGTACGGTTTTATCAATTGGCAATCTCTCCCCTGCTTCCTCGCACCTGCCGATTCCTGCCGACGTGCAGCGATTATGCCCTGGAAGCCCTGGAACGACATGGATTTTGGAAAGGTTCGTATTTGACCTTACGACGGCTCTTACGCTGTCATCCCTGGGG
>CAZNQT010000490.1:0-4088 GCA_964574885.1 uncultured Pirellulales bacterium | reverse complement strand
GCTTTACCTTCTGCTGCGCGAACGCCAGCAGTCGGCCCTGGTACCGCTCTAAAAGCTGCGACCAGCCTTCCGATCTCCCCGCCCGCACCTGTTTCTCCAGGTACGACTCCGCTTGTGACAATTCACCCATTTGTCCACAATTATCCCCAAAATCCCCTCCCTGTCCATAATCATTTTCCGCACCAATACCCTCGAAGATAAACAAAAAATTATGGTGCGTTTGCGCCCCACACGCTGAAAGCCCTCGCTGGCAAGCGGGCGACGAATACATAAACGCCACGCCGGATAAGGACGTGCATGGCACACCTTTCTTAGAAATGGATTTGCACTCGTCCGAAAAACGTCCGACCCGGAGTTTCGTGGCCGGTCAATTCGCCCATATCGGAAACCACGGCTTGTGTCTTATTGACTAAATCGGATACCCCTAGCATGATTTCCCCGTGGCCCTCCATTATTTTCTTTGAAACAGTCAGGTCCAGACGTTGAAAGGAAGGGGGATTAAAAACAGTGGTCTCGTAATTGTCAATCATACTATTATAAACGTAATTCATATTGAGCGCCCAGTCATCCGGTAAAAACAAGCGGCCCGTCAAACCCGCTTTATGCCGCGCCGGCCAAAATGCCCGCAACCCTAGTGCGTAATCATCCGTGGCCAGGATGTGATAGTTATACCAACCCGATAGCTTACCCCGTTTATTCTCGTACGACAGTTCACACTCCGCCCCGTACGCCGTCGCGCCGCCCACATTGTCAAAGGTCGCGTTGGTGATCGGTCCCATCGTCTCAACAACGGGACCCAATATATCTTCCAGATGCTGATAGTAGGCGTCCCCCCGCAACGTCAGTTCCTTCGTCAATCTGCCGGTGTAACCCGCTTCGTACGACCAGATCGTTTCATTCCGCAAATCACCGGTGATGGGCAACACATTATAAAATCCGGATAACGCTGACAACGTGATATCGCGCACGGCGATCGCCGGCATCCGAAACGCCCGCGCGACGCTCAACCGTACCGTATGGTCTAGCCTGTCGTCCAGGGCATAGATTGCCGATGCACGCATGGACCAGTCCTCTTCGTTTTCCGTGTGAAAATCGCCTCGCATTTGTCCTTCCAGACTCAATCGCTTGGTAACGGCGAAACGGTCGATCAAAAATAACCCTCCCCATTGCTCGAAATATGGCTCACCTCTATAAACCGCCTCACGTGGATCCCCACTGTTGCTGACATTGGCCCGCAGCCAGCCTAGATTCCCTCCTACTGCGGCATCATGTTTGTCGCCGATCTTAAAATTGAATTGACCTTCAAGATGGTACTCATCGCTGGAATACTTTTCGGTAACGCTCGGAAAATGCCGGTCCAGAAAATTGCCCGACCATTGTAAATATCCGCTTTGCGTGTCGTTGAATTGATGGTCGATACGCGTAAAAACTCGGGTATATTTTGCCTGATCGTCCTTGTCGGGATTATAACCTACAAATTCACTACTCCCTGATTCAAAGCAGGTATGCCCCACGCCCAGGGACCACTTCGTCCGATCCGAATACTGATACTCGGCTTCCGTATCCATACGTATATTACGCATAAAGTCGCGCGCCGTATAACGGTCAAAACCCAGTAAAGCATTCATGGCCGGAAAGCCGGATTCATATTTCCCTGCCCCGGCGCTGTCTGAGTCTTCAAAATCTTCATATCCCGTCGAAATCCGCCAACTCCATTTGTCCTTGGCAGCGCCCCAGCGAACGTGAGTGTAACTGTCCCCGAAATGATTAAACGTCGTAGAGCCGAAGTACCCCTGGACCTTCGCCGGTTTTTTAGTAATGATATTGATCACCCCGCTGGAGGCGTTGGCGCCCCACGCCGCGCCCCCGGGACTCCGCACCACCTCGATCCGCTCGATGTCCTCCATCAGAATAGGAAACGTAAACCAATCCGGCGCCCCGTAGAATAAATCGTTGGCATTCCGACCATTTATTAGGATCAGAGTTCGATCCGAGGCTCGGCTCAACAAACCGCGAACTCCTACCGCATAGCGACTGCGATCGAAGCGTCTCACGTCCATACCGGGTACGAATTGCAATATCTCCGGGATTGTCGTTAGGCCGCTGTAATGAATGTCCTCCGCGCTGACTACGCTCACCGGGACCGATAACTCATGGAGCTTCTGCGACTGTCGGGACGCCGAAACCACTACGGGGATATTCATCAATTCTTCCAGACCCATCTCCAAAAGCGAGTTCGGTTCTGTAGATGGTGGTTTTGCCATGACCTGAGGACCCATAACCGATAAAACAGAATATACCAGAATACAAAATAGCGGGATTCGTACCTGATTTTGCTGTTGAGAGTACATTGTTACATCTCCGACTTGCCGTAGATCGACCCTGTAAATGCCTCTTCGGTAGGCAGACACTCAAGTATCTCATGCGGACACCGCCGAATGCATATTCGGACTCTGCCCATACGGGGATTTATCGACGATCTCAGAACCCGAATTGATTCTTATATGGCCTAAATGAATATTACGAAGTGCTGGAGAATGGGAAAGGCATCGTTCTTCACAACATTCTCACCATTACGAGAATAAAGATAAGGACTACAATAATCACGCCCCGCAGCGCCCACGCATAATACCCCCGCGTCGCCAAATGGACGAACAGATAGACCCCGCAAACCAGTATAAACAATCCTCCCACAGACCATGCCGTCCGCGCCCACGTCCATTGCTGCCGACCTCCCCTTTGCCCCGCACACCGATCCGCCAGCAGATCCAGGTTCCGATCTGACGCGTTAATCAGTATCCCTTCCCACCAGACTGTCGTTCCGTGCTGTTGAAATCTCTGCTCGAATCGATCCGTATCGTAAACTCGGCTGCGCAATTCCTGACGCAGAATTTCCCGCACCTCCGTAGTGTTCGGTCGTGAGGACCCAAACCAGCTCCCCCTCCGCAGATACTTGTGTAGCCGGGATTCCACCAAAGGCCGCAACTGCCTCATCCCATCCTCGATCGCTTCTTGCTGCGCAAAAGACGCTTTGTGACCGGGAGTCTCAGACTGGGCAAAGATCCAGGTTTGTGTTCCGGATTTCGCCTCCTGCGCCCGAAACCGCGCAAAATCTTCCACCCAGGGCTTTTCGCTAAATTGCGCCAGTTCCTTAAATTCTTCGTTCTCGTAATGGCCGCTCACTTGTAATGTCCCCTCCATTTGATATCGATTCATGCGCGACCACGGGGCCGTTCTACGAGACCAACTGAGCATCTTAACTTGAAGCACTAACGATTCGGGAGCGAACCGGAATGCTTCTTTTTCGTGTTCGGGAACGACTTTGACCGTCAACGATGGCAGTTGAAGAATATTAGTAATCTCATGGCGTAAACCATCCACACTCTTTCGTTCCAAGCTGGCTGTCTCGCTGGCAGTCAAATTCGTCTGTGTGATATATACTGCGAACCCGGATTGCTGTTTCGCCGCGATTGAAGCCACCTTCGGTGCAATCTTATGCCCGAGAGCGCGTGCTGCCGACTCGAGCGACGGATACACATCCGCTACATACTCCTGCGACAGTTTCTCATACCACCTCGGCAGCCCCGACGGCTGACTTACATAGGTCGCCTCATAAACTCGTTCGGGCGACGACCGATATGCGAAAAAGTATCTCACGAATAATAACGCCAGAAAAATCCCCAGGGTGATGAGTAACCATGCCCCTCCTTTGCCCTTTTTCTTCCGGGACTTCTCCCCTTTCATCCAGAATAAAAATCCCATACCGATCAAGAGGATGATAATAAATATGAATAAAGGCCCAACTGCCATCATCGATTTCTTTCCCGAAGTTTCTCTCCTCTTAACCGTAAAGCGTAAACTATTTACTACTCTTTTTAATCTTCAACTTTCAACTTTTAACTTTGAACATTGAACCTCGAATTCTTTCTCACAATCCACAACTCACAACTGTTTTCTTCTACGCCAGTACCGCCGCTATCCCCACAATCACCAGCGCCAGCACCACCGCCGCCACCCGCAGTGCCGCCCGGTAGTACCCCTTCGTCGCCGAATTCAAAAACACATACACTACGCACACGATCCCCAGC
>CAZNQT010000489.1:0-4092 GCA_964574885.1 uncultured Pirellulales bacterium | reverse complement strand
CCAGGGGGTCTTGTACGGAATGGCCGAATAGATTATTACCATCAGCAGTGTATAAACCCCGATCAGCCGCACGAACCAGAGACTACCGGTTGCCGATTTCGTCCGACAAGCCTGAATCAAACCGAGCAGCGCCAAACCGACGATCAGCCCTTCGCTCCAGCGCGGCCCGTCGTGATAGCGAATGTAGGTCAACATCTGGAGATAATAGTACCAGGGTTGATCGTGAATCCCCGGGGCGCCGGCCTTATTGAAATACGAACCATAGGTCAGAATTGCATCCAGGAGTCCGCGCGGATGCTGGAAAAACGACGTGAAAAATAAGACCGACACCAACAGCGCCATGCCGATTGCCGCGGCCAGGTGCTTTTGATTGAGGAAGGAACGAATCGTCCGGGGATTTTGCGTGGTCCTTTTATACCAGACGGCAATCACCATCAACGCCGCGAAAAGAGAGCCATAGGCGATAACGCACGTCTCTTTGGTGGCATACATCAATCCCACGCCCAGACCGGAGAGCAGAATCCAGGATAATTTCCTGGTTCGGACGTACTGCCAGCCTGCCACGAGCGCCAGAAAGGTAAAAAAGACCAACAGCGATTCCTGGATGTAATAGCGGTTGTAAAAGACCAGCGCCGGTGAAATCGCGGTCAGCAGCGCCGCGAAGATTGCCCCCCATGGGCCTAAAGCATTTTTTAAGCCTAAAAACAGTAAAACCACCCCCACGCCGAAGATCACCGGGACCAGGCGCAGGGTGATTTCATTGCATTGGGCCAGGCTGTGTGCGGAACTGAGCCAAGCGACCGGCAGCGTGAAATAGTTCAGCGTCGGACCGTGGTAATCTACCGGATCGTACTGGTATTTTCCCTCTTCCAGGAGCAGTCTGAATTTTTCCGCATGCACCGCCTCATCGGTGTGCATGGGGCGTTGTTTCAAGCGTGGCAGTCGGAACGCCAACGCTCCGGCCGCTACCGCGAGTATGGCAACGCTAAAGCATAAGCGGCTGCTCATTGTGCCGGCTTACCATATACTTCGACTTCCGTGTAGTGGTTTTGATCGTTGGCATTGCTGCCGTTGCTGTACAACCGTACGTAGCGGGCCTTAACGCCTTTGGCATCGATCAATTTGCCTTCCGAGGTCTCGATATAGTGCATGTCCTTGCCGATGCCCTGGCCCGCCGAGTTGTCCAGGTCGTTGTTGAAGATGGTTCGCACGTTGGTAATAAAGTCAGGATCGTCGGCGACCTGAACGATCACATCAAAATATACCCGTGCCTGGCGGTGATAGTGCCAGACCACTACGGCATAGATATCATATTCTGCGCCCAGATCGATCTGGACCCACTGCACCATGGGTCCGAGTTCGACCCAACTGCCGTCGATACCTTCCTTATCGCCGTCGGTTATCAGGTCCAATTCGCCGATGATCGGCTCCGGATCGCTGCTGGTGACCTTTTTATGCAGAGCGACGTTGGTGCAGCCTACCGGGGCGAGAAACGGCGGACGGGGCTTACCCAAAGGCTTTTGCAAATTCTCCACTCGAATATTCGTCGGGGTGCCGACGAACATCGGCTTGGGCAGTACGATCGGCAATGGCGTCATTTTAGCGCCGGCGGCTGGTTTCACCGTCGGTTTGGGACTTGGCGTCACTTTAGCGCCGGGGAGTTTGCCGTACACTTCGACTTCCGTGTAGTGGTTTTGATCGTTGGCATTGCTGCCGTTGCTGTACAACCGTACGTAGCGGGCCTTAACGCCTTTGGCATCGATCAATTTGCCTTCCGAGGTCTCGATATAGTGCATGTCCTTGCCGATGCCCTGGCCCGCCGAGTTGTCCAGGTCGTTGTTGAAGATGGTTCGCACGTTGGTAATAAAGTCAGGATCGTCGGCGACCTGAACGATCACATCAAAATATACCCGTGCCTGGCGGTGATAGTGCCAGACCACTACGGCATAGATATCATATTCTGCGCCCAGATCGATCTGGACCCACTGCACCATGGGTCCGAGTTCGACCCAACTGCCGTCGATACCTTCCTTATCGCCGTCGGTTATCAGGTCCAATTCGCCGATGATCGGCTCCGGATCGCTGCTGGTGACCTTTTTATGCAGAGCGACGTTGGTGCAGCCTACCGGGGCGAGAAACGGCGGACGGGGCTTACCCAAAGGCTTTTGCAAATTCTCCACTCGAATATTCGTCGGGGTGCCGACAAACATCGGCTTGGGCAGTACGATCGGCAATGGCGCCATTTTACCGGTTACCTTCTTGGTTGGTTTCTCCGGTTTGGGCTTCGCTGCCTCTTTGACCTCTTCCTTTTTCACTTCCTCAGCCTTGGCGATCAGTGATTCTACCGCCTTGGTAGTTTCTTTTTTAACATTCTCTACGACGGGTTCCACGGTCTTCTTAACCTCTTTCGTGACCGTCTCTACCGGAGCTTTTGTTTCCGTGGGCTGAGCTTCCTTTTCTTTTTTATCGGCCTGCTGGCATTCCTCGCAAGGCATTCCTTCCATGTTATCGCGATTCTCACTGACCGCCGCCTGATCGTTTTTCGAATCCGAGTCCGATTTCTCGCAGGCCGTGAGTATCAGGGCTACTGCCATCAAGGTGACTATCAATGATAACTTCCCGCTCCAAATTCGCTGCAACATTTCGTAATCCCTTTCCTATTAAACAGTTATGCTAATTTCCCTTTAGGCACATTCCGGGCAATGGTATCCGCCCGTACCTTTCCTGTCAATGCCAATTTTCCACTGAAACTAGGACGAACTCAGGGCTGATTTTCGTCTATCCCTTGAATAAGAGTATAAATGCCAGTACGCAGGCGGCCATAATCCCACATGGAACCAGGAAAACCGACCGCCATTGGAACTGCCCTTCTTTTCGGTAATAGTCCATGGTAATACTGGCCAACTGGGTGCCTAAAAACAGTCCCACGCCTGTCGTTGCGGCAAACACCAGTGATTGCATCGAACTGCGAATATCTTCTGTCGCCACTACTTCGGCATATATTTGACCAACGATGATGAAAAACACATACGCCAATCCATGTAGTGATTGGGAAACAATAATCAGCCAGCGTGGTTTCGTGGCGATATAGACTAAATACAGGATCAGCCAACACGCGGCACCGACGACCAGCGTCCATTTAAATCCCAGCTTGTCCATGAACTTTGCCATTAAAAACAATGTCGCCAGGGCCTGACACGCCTGGGCAATCGCCATCGAGGCCGGGACGTTCTTATTGGGAATCCCCATATCTTGCATGAATTGTGCCGTGCCCAGAAAATAAAACTGCATTAGGCCTGCAACAATTAATGAAAGCACTATGAAGATTAGAAAATCGGAGTTACCCAGCATTTCCATTGCCTTGAGAATGGGAATTTCACCGGATTTAGCCGGCGGCGTACTGGGCAGGAGTAGGCATGCAACTACCATAACCACAGACAGAATCGAACCTAGATAAAGGCAATCTTTTCCATCACCGCCTGTCTTGAATTTCCAGCGCCAGCCCGTCAGGAAATATCCCGCCAAGGCCCAAGCGACCGGCGCCCAGATGAAGATTCCGGGAGAATGTTTACCAACATCCAGCTTATTAGCCGCCAACTGATTGAACATTAACGAGTTAACCAGCGGCAGAGTCGCTGCATAGAAAAAAGAATATAAAAACATGACAATAAACAGCGGTTTGAATTTTCGCTGCGAGGCGGCCAGGTATAGGAGCACCGCTCCGATGAGATGCGACGCCGCCAGGATCCATTCCGTATTCAGCCATTGATCCGCCAATTGTCCTGCGACCAGAGGCGAAACGATACATGCCAGAGGCAATGTGGCATAAATCCAGCCCGTCTGTTTCCCGCTCATTTTCAGCGGTCCTAACAGGCGCGCCGCCAAGACCGGCATCCACGCACCCCAGACAGCAAACTCCATAAACATCATAGCGCTTAACTGCAGGTACAACTTGGTTTCCATCGCGTTCTCCTTTCGCCATACTATGTTGTCATTCCTGCGCAGGAATGTCACCCCTGCGAAGGCAGGGGCAGGAATCCATAAATTCAATATCTATGGGGGCGTTAAACCAAGACTAAACATAGCGGAGGC
>CAZNQT010000488.1:0-4094 GCA_964574885.1 uncultured Pirellulales bacterium | reverse complement strand
GGCTGGATGGCAGCGAAGACCACCCCCAAGCTGCGCTTGGCGGCGCCACCCGTCGAAATCCGAAACAAATTCAAATATCAAATTAATTAAAATTCAAAACGAGTTAGGGGAAAAGAAAAAAACACGGCTGACACAGCCGTGGCACACATATCAAGATATTCACAATCAATGATGGTTACTTACGGCGGAGGAATTCGTATAATTCGGGATGTTTTAGCACCCGGGAGGCCAGGACAAATATTACAGCACAGGCAGGTACGACAATGAGAACCTGCAACCAGGCAGGGGATTGCGACAAAACGTACCTGAGGCTGAAACCGCAGATAGTCATAGCACCGGTTGCCAAGAAAGTCTTGCCAACCGAGGATCTAAGACGGTCGGTAATATTCAGATGATATCGACGCACCAGAAAGACTAACAGGATACCGGTCTGCACGGCGGCACACAGGGCGGTGGCGAGGGCGAGACCACCGGTGCCTAAAACCCAGATCAGGATCAGATTCAGGAGAAGATTCAATCCGATGACGCGTACGGCAATTTTCACGGGCGTTTTTGAATCCTTGAAGGCATAAAAAGCCCGCACGACCAATTGCTGAACGAAATAGGCCGTAATTCCCAAAGCATAGAACAGGAGCGTCCAAGCGGTTTGCTGCGTATCCCAGGCCGTAAATTTTCCTCGGAAAATCAATTCGATGAGCGGAGTGGCTACCAAGATCAATCCTATTGTGGAGGGCAAAGCAATAAATATCACCGTTCGAATCCCTTGATTGAGAATATGAGAAAATTCCTTGAGATCGTTTCGAACGGCGGCGGTGGTTAAAAAGGGGAACGCGGCAGAGGCTAGTGCAATCCCGAATACACCCAGAGGCAATTGATAAAGCCGTTGGGCATAATACAAATGCGCAGCCGATCCTTCCTGTACGGGATAATGGATGGTATGTCCCAGGAGAGAAAAGGAATCACCACGCTGAGGCGTGGCTGAGAGAAAAAAGGTGATTAAATTGTCAAGAAAGGTATTAATCTGCACCGCCGCCAAACCCACGATCATGGGGGCCATCAGGAGGATGATTTTACGGATAGATTCGTCTTTGAAATGGAATCGCGGCCTGAGGCGAATACCGGCGTGACGAAGCGAGGGGAATTGCAACAGCAATTGGAGACAACCAGCGATCAAGACGGTAACGGCGATGACATAAATCTGCTGCCATTCGTTATTGCCGAAGCTCTTCCGAAAACAGATAACCCCAGTGATCCAGCAGACGTTCAGGAGGACCGGTGCGGCGGCGGGGGCGGCGAACCGACGATGCACCTGTAATACTCCCCCCATCGCAGCGACCAGGCAGATCAAGAGAACGTAAGGCAGCATGGTTGCCGCCAGAGTTAACAGGATTCCGGTTTGCCACTCATGGTTAGTGAAGCGCAAGAGCAGAAAAACCAGTCCTTCGCCGAGGAGAATAATCAGGGCGGTGATGATGACGAGGAGGGTGAAAATACTGTTGGCCAAGGCCTGGGCGGATTTGGGATTGTCCTCCAAGGTTTCGGTATAAACCGGGATTAACGCCGACGAGAGGGCGCCTTCGCCAAAGAGCCGCCGGAACAAATTGGGGATCTGCCAGGCAATAACAAAATAGTGCATAACCGAAGTGCTGAAGAAAAAGGCACAGGTCATATCGCGCAGCAGGCCAAGAACGCGACTGCAGAGGGTCAGCAGAGCGATCAGTCGGGTAGCGCTAATGAAAGATCGAGCTGCAGCGATGATAGTAATCCGTGATTAAAAAACATCCTACCCCCCCAGGCGGGCAGGATGTTTATCCTGAAAACGTTAATGACCTATTTGTCGTTCTTTGGCGTCGGCGGCTTTGGTCGCGAAGGAGTCGGCGGGACCGTTCGGGGAGGAATGGTCCTTGTCGGGCGCCCACCGATATTGGGTCGTCCCGGAGTGGGTGTGGGGGTTTCGGCCGCCTTTTTCTCCAATTCCAGGAGTTCCGGCGACTTGTCGATTTTAGCCTTGGCTTTGAGGTCGTCGAGTAGTTTGTCAATCGCCCGGCGTTGGATTTCCGCATTCATTTGCTGCATAATGCGATTTTTGACCTTGTCGAACGGAATCGTTTCGGCAGGAGTGGCGGATAATACCTTAATGATTTCGAAGTCTTTCAAACCGGGCAGGGGTCCGAGGATATCGCCCGGTTTGGCATTTTTGACAGCGGTGACGACGGTATCGCCGAACTGACGCTGGAGACGATCCTGGGTCATTCGCATGAGGCGACCATAACTATTTTTATCCCGGGCCTGCGTGTGCAGTCGAACGAGTTCGTTGAAGTCCGCGTTTTGTTTTTTAGCGTCAGCGGCGGTTTTTCCCGCCTCGGTTTCGTCGGCCATGGTAATATGCTGTATATCAAACGTGGCCGGTCGTTGATAAGTTTTTATCTGTTGTTCGTACTTTCGTTGGGCGTCGGCTTCGGCGACAGGGGGAATGGATTTACGGAGATCATCGTGCAGGAGGCGGTACCCGAGGTAGTTGTCAGCATAGAGTTGCATGATGAAGGCGTTCTGTTTGATTTTGTCAAGTCCGCGTCGTTGGGCCTCCTGCTTTTTGAGTTGGATGTCAATCCAGCGCTGGGTGGCCGAAGCAACGTCCCGAGCGACGCGGTGCTGCACCATGACCTGGGCCTGTTCATAGGTGAGCGGGACGCCATTGACGGTTACCAGGATGCGGTCCAGGCTTTTGGTATTTGAAGTATTCGCATCAACCATCGTTGAGGTTTTTTCCTGGGAATCTGATTTCGTCTGCGTATTAACGACAGGAGCGGTTTTCGAGGAGTCGATTTGCATTTCTTTGCCAGAACCCGATGAATCCGTCGGCTGCGCCGGGGTTGACGAACAGCCCGCCAAACTCAAAAAAACCGCCAATATCAGCATTACAATATAGTTCCAGCCTATATGCATTTTATTTCTCCTTATCTATATAGGGTTATTCTCCCTCATGGGTTTTCCGATGAAGACCGGTTCGTTTTTCGATATTGCCGGGGGTCAGATGAATCACGGCCAGCAACTCCTGCTCGGACAAGATCGTATCCTGGGCGATCATGGGTTTTCGGCGGAGATATTCCTGCTGGGAAGCGGGGGGGAGTTTGAGGTTTTTAAATACGAGGCATGTCAATTTGTCTTCCCGGCGCAGAACGGCACGATCCTGATCGGCGGTGTTTTTCTCCTGGCGCTGCTGAGCGAGTTCCATGGCTTTTTTCCGGAGTTGATAAATCCCCA
Organism: uncultured Pirellulales bacterium; assembly: GCA_964574885.1. Lineage (GTDB taxonomy): Bacteria > Planctomycetota > Phycisphaerae > Sedimentisphaerales > SM23-30 > JAFGFX01. The sequence goes on along the minus strand of CAZNQT010000488.1, from coordinate 830 downwards.
TGATTTGCAGTTGTATTTTCTGTAATTGCGACTGGAAATAATTGGCCATCTGGGGATTTTTTTGCAGGATGTTTTGAATTTGGGTAATCTGTTGCCTGAAGTTTTCGATCTGTTGTTTGGTATTCTCCAACGAGTTTTCCTGTATGGGACCGGGGAGGTTGGGATCGCGGTTGTGTTCTTCATTTATTTTGGCAATGGCGCCGGCCCAGTTGGGATCGGTACTTTCGGCGAACCGATTTGCCTCGTCGGTCGCCAGCGAGAAGCTCTGGAGTTTTTGCCAATCCTGATCGACGCGTTGAAAGAGGGGATTATTTTCGTTGGGATCGAAGGAGTCCGGCGCCGGTCCGAGGGAGCCGTCATCGTAGAGGGAGACAGGGGGTCGGGCGGGATCGACGCTGACTATCCGCACCAGATAGACGGCTTTTTCCGAACCAGGGGAGCCGGCGGTTAATGGTCCGATGTCTTCATACAGTTCCACGGGGGTTTCATCGAGTCGGGTGACAATACCCTGATGTAAAGGCCGGCATTGGAAGAGAATGTCCGCAACAGGCAGGGGCGTTTGATTGGGCCGTTGCAACACAGCGTTGCCGAGCCATCCCAGTCGGTATAAATCCTGGGCGGAGAAATAATAGCCATCATAGTCGGGATCGTATAGAATGTTAGGATCATTGGGACTCGAATTTTTTTTGAGTTGTTTTACCAGGTCAGGGTAGTCGGCGGCGCGTGTGGCGCGCTGGTCAGGGGATAATTGTTTCAGCTCAGCGAGACTGAGGATTTTCTGGGAATTGTCTCTTGCTTTATTTACGAGATTCTTGGCAGCAAGTAAGGCC
>CAZNQT010000487.1:0-4122 GCA_964574885.1 uncultured Pirellulales bacterium | reverse complement strand
CGGTCGATTAATTCCTGCGATTTCACGGCTGTGTGTGCTTTGAGTTCAAACTCCCATTGATGCTGATCGGTAATCGTAAAAGGTAACAGGCATTCCGAGATTAAATCGATCCCCGGCCATTGATAGAACGGCGCCGGCGTTTTTTGTACGGTTTTCAACGTTTCATAGCCGTCTTTGCGAATCACTACGTCGTAGGCGCCGTACCAGGTAAACGACGTGGTGACCGGAGTGGCCCCGACCTCCTCGCCGTTGAGCCAAACCATCGCTCCCGGCGGTTCGGTCGTGATGGTAATCAACCGTTCGACGCAGCCGTTCAGGCTAAGTACGCACAATAACGCTAAAGCTGCAAGGATCCGCTTCATTCTTCATCCGGCAATTGTTCGTCCGCGTCCTTGTTGACCGCGGTTATGGCGCGATAGAAACACCAGGATAATCCCCCTACGATCAGAAAAAACATCGCCGTGAGTATGACATACGCACTGGCAGACAACTGACCGTCATATACTATTTCCGCAAGTAACATTTTCAATTTTTATCCTTTACGAATCAAACTCGGCGATTTTTTCCGTCTTTCTCGGTCGCCATAGGGCCAAAATCACCGCCGTCAAGAATACCATAAACGTTAGGCACATGCCAAGTATATTCTTACCGATCAGTCGGCCGCGAACATCGATGAGAAAGCCGCCCTGGTTGTTCGTCGGTTGTATTTCCTTGGCATAGGCGTCTTGTAAGAGATACCGATTAATGCGAATCAAATCTTTACCTTCGGCGGCGGGATTCAGAAGAGCCATCGTATCGTCCGAAAGTCTCACCGAGGCGAATCGTTTCTTGTCATACAGGTAGGGGCCTTCAATCACTTGGTTGAGTTCATTTACCAAGGTGGTGGTTAGCTCGTTCGAGATCGGTTCATTGGGATCGGGATACGCCGCCAGCATGTGCTGGGTGGCTGCGGAGAATCCTTGCTTAAGATAGTGGGATACCGGATCTTCCGCACGATGCAATTGGAACGCCAGTTCATTCGGCTTGCTTAATTCGGAGGTTTGGATCCGCAGCGAGGGTCCGCGAATATCGCCGATCAGGGACCAGACGACCAGAGCGGCCAGGATCAGCGGTATGAACAGGCGTATCGACCACTCCCACCACCGGCCCAGCTTCCAGTCGCTGTTTTGATTCGCATGACGGCGTAACTTACCGATATCAAACGCCCAGCCGATCACCAGGCACTCGATCAAACCCACAAACATAATCCCCCAGGTCCCTTCATTCACAAAACCGTCGATCGTAGCGAGCCAGCTCAAGCCCCCTCGGGTCGCGAAAAGTAAACCCACGCCAAAACCGGCTAGAGATAACAATAGAAGGATGGACGTACGTTTGCGGCCGGTCTTATCGATCATGCTGGCTAGCGTCGCTTCCGTAATCGAGAACGCCGAGTCGATGCCCAACAGCAGCAAAGCGATAAAAAAGATCACGGAGAATACATGGGGCGTCGGTAAGGCCGCTAATGCTTCGGGAAAGGCGACAAAGGCCAAACCGACCGATTCGGTTTGCACGAGTACCTCGTGAACCGGCTTACCCGTCTTATACGCCAGCGCACCCATCGTGGAAAATACCGCAATGCCGGCGACGAAACTGGTCGCCAAATCCGCCAGACCGATGATGACCGCGTTGTTATTCAAATCGCTTTTGCGATGCAGAAAACTGGCGTAGGTCACCATTACCCCAAAAGCAATCGTCATGGAGAAAAATACCTGGCCAAAAGCTGCCCGCCAAACACTGGGTTCTTTCAGCACCGACCAGTTCGGCTCCAGGTAATATTCCAAACCCTGCACCGCGCCTTCCAGCGTTAAGCCCCGAATGGTTAGAATCACTAACATCAACCAGGGGATCGGAACCGTCCAGAGAACGATCTTGCTGACTATACGTACGCCCTTGAAAATGCAGAAAAACATTCCCGTCCAGATCACCGCTAATGATAGCAAAATCGGCCAGCGAATGCCTCCCAGTGTATAGGATTCTGTGTTTTGTAGATATTCCTGGAAAAAAAAATGTTTCGCGTTCTCGGACCATGGCAGCGGATTACGGAAACTATTGAGCAGGAAGCTCAGGCACCACGCCAGTACGACGGCATAGTAGGTGACGATAATAAAGCTCAACACGATAGGCCACCAACCCACGAATTCCCAGCGCGGTCCGATCCGCTTAAACGCATTGGGGCTTGCTTGCTGCGTCAGATGGCCCAAAGAGAATTCCATGATCAACAACGGGATCCCGATCACGATCATGGCGATGATATACGGTATCAGAAATGCCGATCCCCCGTTACTGTAGCATTCGTGCGGGAAACGCCAGACGTTACCTAATCCCACCGCCGAACCGATCGCCGCCAGGATAAACCCGGCACGGGATCCCCAATTTTCTCTCTGATTCAGTAAATCCGTCATAAATGCCGTTCTCCTAAAAATTCACTTGCAATATATATCATTTACTTGGATAATACAATATATTAGTCAGCAGTGAATGGTAAGAAACGATGCCGGAGACTATGTATCGTGATGTTGTTGAAGTTAAGTGTCACGATAACTTTATATTGGCGCTTACGTTCGATGATGGTAAGTCGGGTTTACTCGATTGCAAACCAGTCATAGCCAAAGGAGGAGTTTTTTCGAAGCTTCGTGATCCGGACGTGTTCAAGAGGGCTATGGTCAATAAAGAACTTGGTGTTATCACCTGGGATGACGATGTGGACATCGCACCCGAAACAACCTACAGCCTGGCTATCAACTCCCCTCTGCCAAAATGGATGCAATCTGATGAATAACCTAGGCGCCACGTCCACGCTGACGAGAGCATATTGATAATAGCAATTATATCCTTTATCGTTATACTCTCGCGACCATCACAAAAGAAAGAAATTAAAAGTGCGATTATGGCTCAAACTCCGAATCTTAAAGTCGAAGTGCCGAAAAAATACACGGTTCCCACTATGCCGGCGTTGCACCCCATCAAGACCGAAGCACAATATAAATTCTATCAAAAACAAGTGGACCGATTGGCGGTGAGTCCCGCTTTGTTTCTAAGTGGTAACGAATAATGCTTAGGCATCTTCTTTATTCGTCATTCGCTTTTCGTTATTGACTCGTCATTTGAATTTCGTTACTCGTCATTTCTTTTGCTACTACGTTAAGGGTATCCGCATTTTATGATTCTTTTAGCGTTTCTATTTAGAACTATTTTGCCCTTATATTTTGACATTTCTTTGCAAATTCCGTCAGAAGATCATTCACGAATTTCGGATCATAGACGGCATGAGCCTGACCGATCACGTTCGCCTTCAGAAATGTTACCGGAAATCCCGTGGTATGCTGGTGCAGTTCGAGGGTGGATGATCGCAGACGAATTTGCTGATCCCGTGGGGATTTCACGCCCTTAACCTGGACGAAACCGGCCCCGCGATACCAGGCCGTTTCGCTATCCAACTCGATTAGATACTCTACGTTGGCGTTCGTGCCGCTGGCGGTAATCGGCGTTAAGCCTCTCTCGGGACGCCAGAAGGTTTTAATAATCATTGTTTGGATCACGTTGCGCATTTGATCGTTCGAGGAGATACGCTGACGGGAGCGCAACACGATTGTCACCTGACCGTCGTCATGGCTTGTGTAGCAGGACCGAGAAAACTCCTGACGTAATTCGGATTCGCGTGGGGTCAGAACCTCGAAGTGAAAAACTCCCGTCTGTTTGCCCCCGCAGCCAACGAGAGTAAGAATTATAACCATCAGGGATAGACCGTATAAGACGGAACTCGTTTGGCGATATTCTTGACCAGTAAATGCGGGGGATGGCTTGCAATTAGGATTCAGGAATTCTCTATACTGCATGGGTATTTGTCATTTGTTTTAAATCATTTGAATTTATTTCGGATTTCGTGCTTAGGATTTACCGGTTTATCCGGGTTAGGGGCTCTTTATTTCGCTTTCCGGAACATCGACGGAAGCAGCTTCCTCCTCCGCCGGAAACGACGAAGCTGGCTCCGCACTCGATGAAGACAGACCCAGAATCTTGGGGGTGTCTCGTTCCACTATCCCCCGCAGTTGTTCGCGCGGGACGGCCGGCAGTACCGAATCC
>CAZNQT010000486.1:0-4131 GCA_964574885.1 uncultured Pirellulales bacterium | reverse complement strand
GATTAACTCCCAATACGAAGGCTTCATCATTTTGCAGGGCGTCCCACGTCGGTTTACTCGACGAGGTGGGGATGGTTCCCGACCAGGTTGTCGGCCCGGCGATCGTACCCGATTGGGCAAAGGCCACGACCTGCGACGACTGGTCGGACGTCACCCACGGACCACCCGAATTCCAACCGCTGCCGAATCGACTGCGGCAAATCATCCCCAGTCTCTCGCATTCCGAAACGATGTGAGCGTACATATCCAGCCATGTCTCGCTCATAAACGGGATGTCCGCAATATGGGCGGTGTACTCGTCCCGCGGCATGGCCCAGGTATCCTTAATCACAATGCCGCCCATTCCTTTGTCATGGAATTCCTCCAGTTCACGGGTGATCTCCTCGGTCTCGAAGGGACTGGCAGAACACTGCCACCACCCTTGAACGCGGCTGATGGCGGGCGGATTTAAAAATCCCTCATAGAGTTTCAGGGGCGCTGCTGATTTGTACAAACCCAGCGCCGTCGTGGGTCCCAGCACTTGCGTACAGGATTCCATACTATCAAAAGACCAGACGGCGCCCTTTTCAATAACCTCGCCCCCCTCGTCCAGTTCGTCGATCCGCCAGTAATACCTTACTCCCTTATCCAATCCGTCGGGGTAGGCGACCACTGTTTCATATTCACTAACAGTTGCTTCCCCCCGGTACGCTGAGGATTGTCGGTCGGCGTTAAGGACATCCTGCTCGTTTTCGCCTACATACACATCATGCTTAACCGCACCGACGCCCGGCGTCCAACTCAATGTCGGATTGAGTAACGTAATAACGGCATCAGCAGCAGGGGACGGATTCTGTGCCTGCCCCATCGCCATAGCCGTCGTAAATGACCATAGGGCGCCGGTTTGGGTCGTGTCGCCGTTACTTTCATCAATTCGCCAATAATAGTCGGTGCCCGGCGCCAGACTACCGGGATCGAACGTCGTAGATGATTGGTTAATTTGAAATACCGGCGAGGAACCGGTTCCCAGGTAAACATTATGCGAAACCGCTCCCGTCCCCGCCGTCCATGTTAGCACCGTATCTACAGGGACATCCACTGTACCCTCGGCAGGTTGAATCAGCCGCGCCGGACCGGGCGGAACGTCGCCGGTAGTGAAGCTCCAGACCGTTCCCTCGGTAACGCCGGTCATATTACGTTCGTCGATCCGCCAATAATAGGTTGTATTGCCCGTCAGACCGGCGGGATAATAAACGTTACCGGCTTGATTCCCCTGAAAATCTCCCGGCGAAACAGTGCCGAAATAAACATCATGAGAGGTAGCGTCCGTACCGGACGTCCAGTTTAACGTCGTAAATATACTTACGCCTACCTCTTCATTTACCGGTTCGGGATTCGTCGCCGGATCGGGAAAGTCAAAACCGGTAGTGAACTGCCAGATATCGCCCGGAGCAATCACCTCACCGAGTGCGTTGAGCGTATCCACCCGCCAGAAATAGGTTGTGCTTGGCAGCAACTCCGAAGGCTCGTACGTAGTAACCGTAACGTTTCCTGCAAACTCATCCGAATTGGGATCGGCGTTGACGACGCTACTTTCATCGGTTCCCAGATAGACATCGTTCGAGGCGGTATTATCGCCGGGATTCCAACTCAGCACGGCGTTCAGCGGGATACCGACGGCCAAATCCGCCGGGTTGGGATTCCACGCCGCAAAGGTGTCGATTTCAACTAGTGATAAACCGTCAAGCCAGGCCCGTTCGTTACTGCCGCCCGAACGCTGGGGCGCTACGTCGATCGATACTGAGCTGACACCGCCGATCTGGCCCAAGTATCCCTGGCAACCGTGGACGCCGGTGTCGCCGGGAATCGTCAGGAAAATATTATCCGCATTTGCATAGGTGAACATTTCCAACTGATTCCCCGAAAGAGCCGCGTAGGTGGGCCAGGAGGTGAGTTTAGGCCAATAGACTACATACACATCATAGGCCTTATCCGGATTTAGCCCCCCCACGGTCATAGTTAATTGCGGGGGATCGGGATCGCCATAGGCCTGAAACGCCGTACCGTTGATGGCCTTCGTACTGCCAATCTTGGGAAACCAGTAGTCATAGGTCTGAGGGGATCGCAGCCAATCCGTCAAGGCCCAGGTACGGCTGGGGTCAGCCGTCGGCCAAAGATTCGCATCGTTGGCGCTATTTACATATGCATCGTAGTAAACGCCGATTAAATTCGGGTAATCCTCTATCGTCGGCTGCGCGTGGAGCGTTCTCAATCCACTTACTAACGCTGCAACGAGAACTAAAAATCTTAGGGTTTTCATGTATTTACCATTTAATTCAGTTGAAAATCCAATATCCTCAGCGGTTTCGGTTGACCGTCCGCCGGAGCTTCCTGGACGAGCACGGAAAGAATTTCCTCTTCTTTGAATCGATAATGATCGCCCAGCATATCATTGACAAAAAAATCGGGCTCCGTGTGAATAATCTGCCAGTCGGTCCAGTTGGCAGCAGCGGTGGCGGCGGCGATTTCCAGGTGGCCGTTGACGATGCGGGTATCGTATCCCAAAGCAATCGGATCAAGTACAGCTTGATAAATCAAAAAAGCGTCTCCGTTTTGACGGATGAACAGCTTGGGCCGATTGCCGGAAATCCACGGCAATTGATAATGATGCCAAACGCCCTTGTCATCGCGCCAATAATGATGGTAGCGTCGGGCGGTGGCATGGCCCCAGGTGCCAGTCGCAGTATAACCCAGCGACGCCGCGTAAGCGTTGGTTTCGTCGGTGCAGTGCCACATCACCGTATGGATGCGTCCCTGCGCGTCCAGGGCCTGTGCCTGCGAATTCATCATGCCGTAATATTCGTCCAGCGGGATGGCTGTCACGCCGGGAGAATAGAGCGTGATGAGCAATTGCGTAGCTGGATCGCCCGTTGCCAGGCCAATCGGATTGGTGCTATTACGAATATTGAAGGACAGCAAGGTTTGCGGCGGGCCGGAAGACTCACCGGTCTTGATCTGCAGCCGCGAGGGCGGATCGCCATTGAGCCAGGTAGTACCGCCGTCGGTACTATATGCGTACATGATGTCATGGTTAGCCGTACCGCCTCCTTCCCGCCAGACCCACGTCACGTGCAGGTTGCCCTTAGGACCGTATTCCCAACGATTCGGATAGGCGTTGCGGTCGGTGCTGGTTTTATAAAGACCGTAGCGCGACGTCACCTGGCGAGTATTGCTCCAGGTGGACGTCGCCCCGTCATAATCCACCAGAATATCATCGCCGTTACCGGAAGAACCCACACGGTACCGAAACTGCATATTATGATTGGGCGTTAGAATAAACCGCGGATAGGTTACACCGCTTACGTTTTTGCCCACTTCCAGATAATTGCGGACCGGGCCAAACAAAGACGCGCTCCAGGTAATACTGTTGGGATCGGCCAGCATTCCCCTCTGCGATACACGATAGTGCAGAGTGCTGCCGTGATGATCGAAGGCCAGATGGATGGTGCCGTCAATAGGGCAGATGCCCATGCTGACCACGTCATGCGCATCGGCGCCCAGCATCGTGTAATCCGGTAACTCCAGTGCTTCCCATTCACCTGTGGGTAATTGCCGTCGGGAGACGCACACATGACGGGCGGCGTTATAATATGTTACGTACTGCCAGCCGTTATAGCTGAGGACCGCTTCCTGCTGAAACGACAAACCGTTAATCCGATTACCGTCAAAGGACAGTGCCTGGGGCTCCACAACCGTGTCGCCGATCTTAACGACCGACGGCGTCGCCTGAGCGATCGAGGCCATACCAACCATCACGGTTAGAACAACAAAAGAATATAATCGTAAAGATTTCATATATCTTTATTACTTTCCGTTTACAACAAATGTTTTGTTTCGCGGACTTTTCTTATTAATCTTCAAGTCCATTGGTCAGCCACGCATTGACAAATATCCTTAAATCACGGAGATCAAAACCGGATAACCAGGAATCGCCCAGAACGGCGTAGTCATACAAATCAATCACGCAATCAGCGAATCCGTCCGGACCGCTCAAGTCCATGTCCCGGGCGTAGGGCAGAGTGCAATTTTCTCGCGCCGTAAACAGCGCCCAAACGGCCGTCGCATCCAGGGCGTAATCATACACGCGAACGT
>CAZNQT010000485.1:0-4157 GCA_964574885.1 uncultured Pirellulales bacterium | reverse complement strand
CCTGCTCACCGCCGCCCTCGAACAATATCCCCTGCGTATCCGCCTGCAGAATCGCGACGGCAAACTCGGACCCGAAATGCGTCAGCACCTCCCCGTTCCGTTAGCCCTGGAAATGCAACGGCTCTCCGAAGACGCCCCGAGTTTCTTCTTCACGATCTCGCAGCAGGGCGGTCGCGTGCTGATCTCGGCCTTACCGCCGCGACCCGATTCCGAAAATTTCCCCCTCTACGCCTATCCCCTGCCCGGTACCGAAAAGAGCGAAAACCGCGACATCATCTCCGCCGATGTCAATGGCGACGGACTCCTCGACGTCGTCGTCTCGGATCCCTCGCGTGCGGAATTCCTACTCTATCGCGCCCACCCGGAAACGTCCCTCACAACGCCCGAATCCTTCCCCGGCCTGAAAGACATGCGCAAACTCTGCGCCGGCAAACTGGATAATTCCCCCCAGGACACCCTCGTCGTCTTAAGCTACGAAGAAAAAATCATCGCCCTCAGTCGTCTGCAAAACAGCCGTCTTACCTTCCCCGAAACCGTCGCCATCATTGGTGAACCCCAGGCCATGGACCTGGCCGATATCAATAACGATCAAAAACTCGACCTTATCTATATCGCCAAAGAAAAAGATCAGCAAAATTCTCGCGATAAATTCACCCTTCGCAGCATCCTTTCTTTAGCGCGTCCCGAAGCTGCCGAGGGTTCCACCCTGGATCTGCCCCAAATCAAAGACCGTCCCTCCGACTTACGCATAGCCGATATCGATCACGATTCCCGGCCTGACGTTATGATTATTCAACCTTACGGACCGTTACTTCTACTCCGTCAACAGGAAGATCGAACCTTCGTCGCCGAAGCCCAAAATGCTATGCATGCCGGACTGGTTTCCAAAGTCTCACCCCAGGCGCTGTCGATCGCGGCTTTAGGTCCGAAGCAATCGCCTGCCGCTCTGCTGGTACGTAAAAATTTCGCCCGCGCTCTGATCTTTAACGCCAAGCTGGGTTGGCAGGTAGTGGATCAATACCAGGCCGAGCAGCCGCAAAGTAACCTGACCGCCGCATTCGCTTGTCGCCTCCAACCCAACGGTCCCATCCACATCGTCACCTACGACGATGCCTATCGAAAACTCGCCTTGTTCGCGCCTCAGCCGGACGGAACCTATCGCATTGATAAACAAATTGAGGTTGACGCTGTATCTGCTAAAAAAATCCTCGCCGGCAACTTCGGCGGAAGTACCCCCGTCAGTCTATTGCTTTGTGGCAGCAAGCAACTCCTTCGCATCCCCATCATCGAACAGACCTATTCCCTTCGCCTTCTCGCCGACTTCGAGCCCGACATCAAAGATGGTCGCTACGGCGCCCTGACCGTAGGAGACATCAACCACGACAACGACCCAGATATCATCCTCTGCGAGCAAGCCAGGCATCACGTGGAAATTTTAACCTTCGATGCCCAGGCTCGCCTGGTCAGTGCTACGAAGTTCAAAGTCTTCGAGCAACCGCCCGCTCGGGAAGAATCCGCATTCGAGGAAGGCCGACGCAAAGATGCTGGTCAGCCCCGCTCCGCCTCTATAGGCGACGTTACCGGCGACGGTAAAAACGACCTCATCCTACAAATCCACGACCGCATCATTATTTATCCCCAGGAGTAAGCTGGACTCCTCGATCAAACATGGGACTTGTGCGCCTCGTTCAATCCCCTCGATGACCCGTCCATCCTGAAAAATCCAAAATGGAAATTTGTGTAAACTATTTATTATCAATAATTTATAACTTTTTATAATTTTTCCTGTTTTCTGCCAACCCTCGCATCCATTTTCGGTCTATATTATATAAAGGATAATTATGTTACCATAAACGTACGCACCCGGAATTACATACCTGATTGAAATTGATAACCTTCCCAAAACGCCTTGTTAGGAGGTTGCGCATGTCTGGTCATTCCCTTGGATGCAAGAAGTTTCTGTGTATCGGTTTGTTTGTATCTTTCCTGTTCGGTTTTCTTTGCCTGGCCAACTGGACCTGGGCCCGGAAGTCGAAAACGCCCTCTCCTCAAAATGCCGTTGTGATTCGATCCTACTTGGCTACCGTCGAGCTCGCCGACAAGTCCTATGAACTCGACCACAACGGTGATCAGACGACTTACCTTACGGTCCATCTCCTGGAAACTTCGCAACCGGATCTGGAGTCCCGCTATATAACCTTGGCCAACGCCATGCGCCAGGGGCAGTTTAAGGTTCGGGAAAATCCAAGTTTATATGGTCCTGCCGCAGCGGCAACCCCAGTCGTCCGAGGATACCAGCAACGTTATGGCCCCGCTGTCATGGCGATGAATTTCAGCTATGGCGGCGGCCAAGGGGGGATGTATGGTCAAAGAGGCATGGGCATGATGGGAGGAGGTCAGCACCGGGGCAGGCGCAGCAGCGGGGTATTTGGAGGGGGGCGAGGCGGCTATGGCGCTGGTCGTGGCGGTCGCGGTGGCTATGGTACAGGTCGAGGGGGGCGCGGAAGCTATGGCGGCGGTAGGTATGGCGGCGCCGGAAGATATGGAGCCATGGGCTATGGACAGGGTGGATATGGACGAGGATACGGCAGTAATGTCAATCCACAAGTAGCACCGGCAGGAGAATCGAACGCCGTTATGAATCCCTCGACCGAAGCCAAGAAAAATGATAAAGCAGAACCTTCGAAAACCAGGGAACCGGAGGTGCCGGAATTTGCCCTGCACGTCTGGTGCTTCGAAAAGGGGCGCATCATCGCTGATTCCATGGCCGCCGGCAGCGATGAATCCTTCGCCTATGGCGGAATGGCCAGCCCCACCGTCCGCCGACAGCTCATCACTACCGGTACCCAGTCCAAGGCGCACCGAATCATCGATGCGGAGTTAAAACGCCTGGGCGTGCAAAGTAAGACCGCTGCGTACCATGATATCTTTAAAAATAATTCCATCGCCGCAACCATCAAATATTATGAGACGCAGGCGAAAAAAATCGCCGCCGAAAATCCCCAGGCCGTCGGACTCATCGTCGCCGACCACAAAGGCAAAATACTGGCCGCCGACATCTATTCTTCGCCCGATTTGTTCCGGCAAATGCTCCCCTTATTAATGCAAAGCGCCGCCCTGGAAGTCTATGGCAATAAGGACCTCAGTTTTCGGGATACCACCCCGGCGCCTGTTGAGCAGTTCCTCCACGAAATCAAAACTATTACCGCCTGGCAGAAAAACACGACCCAGACTTACCAATATATTACCAAAACCCTTGTCGGCGAAGGACTCTTTCTCTCCGACGGCGGCCAGGAAACCTTCGTTCATCTCGAAATGTATCCCCGCTGATAAAAATTACTTTTATCGTATCGAATGGCATGCCTAAGCCGCTGTGCGGCGTAGTCATGTAACCAGGGTGTAAGCATGGCTATGCTGTGCGTAACCATGCCACCCGTCTCACATCAGTTTCTTCCCTACACCCTGAACCCAAAACCCTATACCCTCTTTCTTCGTCATTCGTCATTACCCTTCTTCCTTTTTTCTTGCGCCCTCTGCCATACCCCCTCATAAGGTCCGTATAAATGTATGCACGGTTTGTCGTTCTTCCGGGAAATATCTTCTCAGTCTAATGATTTCCCTTCTCTTTTTCGACTCCAATTCCCGCTAAGGTCCGATCTCTTCCTGACCGATAAGCAGAAAAGCAAGATAGAATCAATAGGAGGCCTAAAATATGAACTGTCCCGTATGCCAAAACGAAATGGAGGAACGAACCATCGGAGATGTCACCCTCGATGTCTGCCAGAACCACTGCGGCGGCATCTGGTTCGATCGGTACGAATTACAGAAACTCGATGAAAAGCACGAGGTCATTGGCGAGCAATTGATGGATATCCAATGCGATCCCGGTATCGTCGTGGACCGCTCGCAGCAACATGCCTGCCCGCGTTGTCAGGATGTGATTATGATGCGACACTATTACAGCCTGAAAAAGCAGGTCGAGGTGGACGAGTGCGGCGGCTGCGGCGGGTTCTGGCTCGATCACGGCGAACTCGAAAAAATCCGCAATCTCTACAACTCGCCCGAGGAGCAGGAAGAGGATACCCAGCGTTTTTTAGAACAACAATACGCCATGAGCCTGGCAGAGCTCAAAGCCGAATCCGAAGCCGACTTGAAAC
>CAZNQT010000484.1:0-4165 GCA_964574885.1 uncultured Pirellulales bacterium | reverse complement strand
TCCGCATACTCACCGGATGCAATACCTTCAGAAAGTTCTTGCAACAACACTCTCGCCCGCAGGTCTCAAAATCCGCGATCAATCGCGCCTCATCCCGAGCGCCGATTTGACGCATCTCGATCCGCGTCTGGTACTGTTGCGCCAGCTCCTTCACCAATTGACGAAAATCCACCCGACCGTCCGCCATAAAATAATAGATGATTCGATCGCCTCCGAACAAATGCTCCACATCTACCAACTGCATCGGCAAACGGTGCTTTTCGATCAGTTCCTGGCAGTATTTCCCCTCCTCTTTTGCTTCCAGATCCAGGTGACGCTGCTCGTTGAGATCCTGACTGGTGGCAAAGCGTACAAACTGTCCCTCTTTACTTATGGTGTAATTGCCTCCGCTGGCCTGGCAATATTTATCTATTTTTTCACGCGGGATGGTGCACGAGCCGCGACGATGAAGAAACGAAGATAAGATCTGAGCAATCTCCAGACCCCGTTCCGAATGGACTACGGCATGCGTTGCGGTCGGGGGAATCTCTCGTTCCGAATGGCGAAAAAATCCCAGATACCCCATTTTACCATAGCGTGCGAGCATCAATCGCTCTCCTTTGCGAGAAGGGCTATGGCCGGACGCACGCATTTGCGTTTCCTTGGATTCTTTCACATCCGTAGAGGGAGGAGCTTTCAATTCGTTTGCAGATTCACCGTTATCTCCGTTGTCGTGACGGGATTCTTGATCGTCCCCCTCAGCCTGCTCCCGACCAATATCGTCTTCGCCGCCAGGGATGTTCTCCTGGTTATCCCCGGAGGATGCAGCTTGATTATCGTTTTCAGCTTCATTTTCATTCATAGGTTCAATCGGTTCCGGTTTCTAAATTCACCTAACTCATTATCTAAACTACACTTGTCGAAGTATAATCTAAATATTCTAACATAAGCGACTCAAAAATCAAAGTAGGATTTACATTCGCCCCAAAAAGCCGACGAGCACGAAACGTCGAACGTATCGCTTCGCTGCAGCCCAGCACTCCATATCGGGTCGCTATCTTCTTAATAAATTCTATCTGTTCGTTGCCCGGTATTTCCACTCCCTCGGGCTGGCTCGCTGTGTGTAACGCCTGACCGAAGGCATGGATCAGGATTTCCAGCCAATGAAATTGCCCCTGTCGCTCAGCATCGGAGGTGGAATTTCCCGGATTTTCTTTCAGGAATTTTTGAGCGAAATCCTTGGCCGAATCCAACAGTTCGCCGGCCAATTCCAATGCATTAGCATAGCTCAATTCCGTCAAATCCTTGATAATCCTACACTTACGATCGTACATCTCCATCCGCGCCAGTCGCAATCCTACGCCCAGACGCCCTCCGGAAAAGTCGGCCCAGTAATGGGCTTCATCCCCGGCCACGCCCGCCTCGATCAATTTCTCACGCACAAACTCCTTTGTCAGCGGTACAAATCGCACGGACTGGCAGCGGCTGTGAATCGTGGGTAAAAACCGCTGGGGCTGTGAACTGATCAAAATCAGAAATGTACTTGGCGGCGGTTCTTCCAGTGTTTTCAGCAATGCGTTTTGTGCTGCCGTACTCATACTTTCCGCCTGTTCGATGATAAAAACTCGGGCTCGTCCCCGCACCGGACAGACTCCCGCCGGTTTGATCACATATTCTCGAATCACATCAATCGGTAGATTAATAAGTTGTCGGCTGCGTTTTTGACGTGTGTGGCGGCCTAGTTCCTTATCGATGATATGCAAATCCGGATGTGTACCCGCCTCGACCAGCTTACAATCCCCACATTCATCACAACAGTCTTCTATTTCTTCACCCGATAATGATACCGACTCGGTCTCCAGACCTCGCTTCACCGGTTGCTCGCACAACAGTAGCTTGGCCCACTGACGAGCCAATAAACCTTTGCCGACACCCTCCGGACCAAAAAATATATACCCATGGGGCAACCGCGCCGATTGCCGCGCCCGCTGCAACCGGTGAATTGCTTTACCCTGACCTGTACATTCAAGAATCGACATGTTCGCTTTCTATCAAGTCCATGATTCTTCGATGCACTTCTTCAACCGTTCCAGCGCCATCGATGATTCCAAAGCCCCGGTGGGTTCGGGCTAATTCTACAAATGCCTGCCGTACTCGCTGGTGAAATTCGGCCGATTTCTCTTCCATACGATCCCGGGCGGGACCGACTCGCTGCAGACCGATTTCGCTGGGAACGTCGATAATGATTGTCAGGTCAGGCCAACTCCTTTCTAACGACGCTGCCACCAGTTGCTCCAGCCATTCCACGCCAATCTTACCCGCAACCGCCTGATAGGCATAAGTACTGGATAACCACCGGTCACAGAGTACGCATTTCCCGGCTGCCAGGACCGGTTGGATGCTCTCCTCGTAAAGCTGTGCCCGACTGGCCATATACAGCAACGCCTCACAACGTACCGACATCGCCTGATTGTCATTGCATAAAAGTATCTGGCGAATCTGCTCCCCGATATGGGTTCCACCGGGATCGCGCAGCGATATCGTTCCAATTCCCCTTTGCTCCAGCGCCTCGACCAAAAGCTGAACCTGCGTACTCTTACCGCACCCATCCGGTCCGTCCAGAACGATAAATTTTCCCTGCAATTTCTCCCAATTCATAACGTCAATCTTACGCCGGATTCGGACATACTGTCAACGATCCAGGATGTTTCACCCGGATATCTTGATTTATCTACAGGATTGTTTTAGCGAAAAATTCAGCGAAATGAACGTAACTGCTTTATCAATAAGGTCTTATGTAATTCGTGTAGTCTGTGAAATCTGTGGTTCCAACGGTTTCCCACGAAGCTGTAAGTTTCTTTTTCATGGTTAAAGACCACTTAGCCTAATTCTCCATTGCCAAATAAAGGAGTCATAACTATACTCATCAGATTATGTATTTTTAACGAAATATTGAATATGATGGAGTGCACTTATGTCGGCTATGCGTTGGTTTCGAAAGAACAACAAAAAGATCATGGTGATTGCGGGATGCATCTTGATGGTAGCGTTTCTGTTGCCCGCGGCCTTTTTTCGCACCAGCGGCAGAAATCCCGCCGAACAGGAAATTGCCTGGTTCAACGATACCGATGGTAAAAAGATCGAAATCACTCAGGGCATGCTCGAGTCCGCGGAGAATGAACTCAAAGCCCTGGACATGCTGAAAATCAGTAACATCAATCTGATTTATTCTAGACAAAATGAGTACTATTCCAAACAGAAAAAATACCTGCCCGGATTTGTTAACATTGAATCGGGACCCATTTTTGCCACACATATATTGCTCTTCAGCAGTATAAATTCGGATCCACAGGCGATGGATAGTATTCGATGGTACCGAAACGAACTCTACAGGAAAGCCGAATCCTCCGACTGGGCCCAGGAGGAAGATACTCTCAATTTCCTGAAAGAATCCATCCAGCGACTGACCGGTGTCGAAGGCCGGGATGCCGCCTATTATTACCTTTTACTCGCCAACGAAGCCCAACAAATGGGGATCCTGCCTACCGTGAATACCGTGGATCAACTCTTGGGAGTGCGACAAATCCAGAACATTAAAATTGCCGACATCCTTAAAAGATGTAATCTCCGGGAAACGGGGCAATTGAAAAAGGCCGTGGCTAATTATGTCGCCATTGTTCGATATTGCGACCTGGTTACTAAACCCCTGGCGATCAGCATGCCCCAACTGAAAAAATATATTCGCGATGACATTCAGGAAGAAAACGTCTCGGGTACCTATGTTGCCTTCCGGGCGTTCCAATTTCGAAATCAGATCGGCGAACCGAAACTCGAAGAACTCCGGGAACAGCTCAACCAATATAAAGATTGCGAACCGGAAAAGGTCACCGAGGAAAATCCCTACGGCTTCGGCTATCGACTCCCCGACCGCGTCAAAATCGAATTCCTCATGATCGACCTCGACCAGGTCCAAAAAGGGATCGAAAAAAAATTCGAGCAAAAAGATATCCTGCAACGCGGAAACCTCCTTCAGTCCTATTGGAATGAGGACAAAACCTGGTATCTCAAGCAGTACCAGTCGCGCCAGAAAAATCCGGAGAACGACTCCGCCGAAAAATCAAACGATGATTCTCAGGACGAACGGTATGCCCGGCTGGAATGGGAGAAGAATAAGGTCTGGCAAAAA
>CAZNQT010000483.1:0-4208 GCA_964574885.1 uncultured Pirellulales bacterium | reverse complement strand
TATCCTTAATGATATGATCGAAACTCGCTGTTGTGGCGAACACTCCCTGTCCTTTTTCCACGGCGAACCGATTATACAGGATTAACCAGTTCTCATTCATACCGCCCATCCACAGTCCTGTTCTCTCGGAACTGACATCACAGTTATAGACCACATTCCGCGGTCCGTTCGGCCCGTGTGCCGTATCCGCCGGCGGCGAGGCCCACATCCCGTAGCCGTAACCGCCGTTTCCGCGTACGGAAGTGACCACGCACTGTTCCATGAGGTTTTCATTCGTCCAGCCGGAGTGCCACTGCGCATCGCTTTCATGAAAAACGCTCTTGCGAATCACGTTCCCGCTAGCGGCCCACTGAAACAGCGGTGCATGGCGCATCTTGAACGTCTCCACATTCTCGATCAAACAATCCCAGCAGCGATCCCCCCCCGTATAGGCCGTCCCGCCGCCGCCTTTGAACCACGCATCATCAAACACGCAATCCCGAATTTCGCACCACTTCGCCATACTGCCATAAACTGGAAACCGACCGCACATCTTTACCTTCACTCCTCGCGCCCAGCAGTTCCAGGCGTTATTAAACACTACAGTGCTGATCCACAGATTCTCGGTTTGCTCGATAGATAAATTTTCCACGCCGCAAAATTGAATCGGTTCGATCTCCTGCACGTACGAACCATCAATTATCGGGAACTCTATGCGCAACGGCTGATTGATGGTAATCGTTTTACCCTCTATCTTTTCGATCCGCACTTCGTAATTACGGTATAATCCCCACTTACAGGCATTCTTCGTCAGTTTCTTCCAGCGCTGCGTGGCGGGTCCGTCGATATGAATACGATCTCCCACTGTCAAGCCCTGCGAACTCTCTAACGATACATGCAGATACCCGCGTTTACCATCCTGATTTAACTTGATTTTACGCCCTCTATATCCACGGCCCTCAAATGTGATGGCCGCCTGGATACTGGGTGCCGTGCGCGTGCCTTTATAACCGGAATCTAAAACCACCGGAATCTGTCCTCTCAGCACTTTACCGTCTTTATACTCGGCAATTCCTTTCAAGACATGGTTACCATCCTTGGCTTTTCGTAATACATCGGCTCCTCTGACCGTACATGCAAACGAATTTCCCGAATGCGTACTCCGTTCCCAGGTCTGTATCACTTCCTCATCCACCAGTATGCTTATCTTCATCAATCCCGTGGGCCGACAGTGAATCTGGATCGGGGTATTCTTTCCGATGCGGCTTCCCGGCTTTAAGGTATAAAAACCGACGCCATTTTCCGGTATCTTATACCGAAAGATCAATCGGGTTTGATCCGCTCCCTGACCGCGAATCACCACGTTATCATGCCGAACCGTAACGGGCCAATCGAGGTAATACGTCCCCGCTGATAAACCCACCGCACCGCCTCCTTTTTCGCCCACGGTGCGACAGGCCGCATCCAGGGCGGCTGAATCCTCGGAATTATCATTTGGTTTTCCTCCGAAATCTTCAATCCTCGCGGCAACTTTAACCTCTGGTATCCCGCCCTGCACGCCGCACTTCGTCCAGTTCGGATAAACGATCCCATCCGGCCCAACCACGTCCGCCGGCGTAAGTCGATTCGTCTCATGGGGCTTAATCTTGTACTGGCCGTCCCAGGGCGGCCGCGACTCCTGTGACATTGCTTCAACGGATAAAAACAGAATCCCCATACCTATACAGAATCGTAGTGCCTTCATAGTATCTCCTCACTCAAAACGATTCTCATTCTTCATCCACCGGCAGCAGAACAAATTCCCGCTTCTCACCGAACCAGGCTCTATCCTTGGCGGTCATCTGTAACTTCACCTGAGTTTGTCGCGATATTCCCTGGGCCAATACAAATTCATCGAACTCTACATCGGCAAGATAGGCGGTATCGTGAGGTATTTCCAATTGAAAATCAAGTTCCGATTCTTGCGTCGAGGCCAGAAACACGCTACCGGCTCTATCTTTTGCATTCTGCGGCGCTATCCATTTTGCCTCCTGTAGATTCCCCACCGACGCGCGTGCGAAAACCGGTGCATTTTTTCTCACTCGAACTACGGCGCCATCTTCCACTTCCAACCATTTTCCCTCCGCGTTTTTTACCCGAAGCCAGTTGAATTCGGCATTTAGATACTTGGGCGGATTTTTACCATTATATTTTGTATTCCCAACGGCAATCAGCGGCGTGTCGGTTGAATCGGTTCCCGTACCCTCGGTACGAATGCCCAGATGCTTACTGGCTTTACGCGCTTTCTGATAGGCGTCCTTACCCGTATTAAATGTGAGATACCAATATCCGCCCGGATGCGCATCCCGATCGATCGTCAACCAATCGTTGGCTTTCGGATAGGTTCGGGCAACTTTCAGCGGGGGAGCATATTGCAACATCAATTGTGCCGAGGGCCGTAACGTCCTGTCCGGATTCAACATTCCGAAATCGCTTTGTTCGTAAACCCGATATCCGCCCGGCCACCACCACGGCGCCGTGCCGTTCGCTCCCGCCTCCAACGCCATCCGATAAAACATCTCATGATAATCCGACTGCATACGAATCAGCCCCTCATCCGGTCGCATCGTTCGTGCATCCCATACGCTCTTGCCGAATTCCGACCAGATAATCGGCTTGCCCCCCGTGGTAAAATGAACGTATCGAGTGATGAAACCGGCGGCGTTATACCCATCTTCCCCCATCGAAATCGCATACCCTTCGGGACAGATAAAATCGATATGCTTGGGCGTGGCCGTAAAGGTAAAATCGTGCGGCAAGGTATTCCCCTGTCGAAAACTGATCAGATGATGCTTGTCGATCTCCCGCAGCTTCCGCACCGCCCGGTTCCATTTGCTACTCATCAGGTCATCCATAAACCGCCGATACGCCGCCACCATCACCCGCCACTTTCCCTCCTCTCTCAACTGCTGATCCGTTGGCGAACCAACGCTTCCCTCCTTTCGAGGCAGGGCAAAATCCCAATCCTGTTCCGCCTGTTCAACGCTGCCGTAGCGTTCGATAATCCACTTCTTCCAGTCCCGCTCCCAGCGCGGTCGCCATTCCTGCGAAAACACCACATTGCCCGGCTCCCAGATGATGTCATATGCAAACAACGTCGAGTTATTCTCCAGCTTCGCCGTTTCTATATAGTCGCGCACGCGATCCTCTCGAAAATGCAGCGGCGCCGCATCTTCCAAATACCCATTCACCTTGATCCCCTGTCGCTCGCATCGCCGGAGAAAATCCCATAGATTCCGAATCCACTCCTTCCGCCCCAATTGAATGCTCACCATGTTGATCCCGAGCCGTTTCATCTGAATCAGATCTCGCTCCACTTCCGCCGGATCGTACGATCCTGGCGCCAACCAATCCTGGGCGCCTCGATCATCCCGACCGATTACATACAGGGGCCAATAATTCACACCCACGGGATACCACTTTTTGCCTTGCAAATAAAAATCACTGCCTGATACCGTCACATACTCATCCGCATCAGGCGTCGTTTCTTTCAGAATACAAAAATCATGGGTAATCGTATCCATGACATCATTCCCTTGCCGCAACTCGGTAGTGATGGAATATTCTTCCCCGCCCGTCCCCTCCGGTTTCCAGGTAGTGGTTTTCGTCGTTGCTTGTCCCGGTTCCATAGTCACGGATAAGGTTTCCGCTTTAGATTGTTCTTGACTCCCTTTTCGCTGCACGCTCCAGTGAATGGTTACGGCGGTCTCTTCGGCGCCGAAGTTCACCACTTCCGCTCCCAGTTCGACGATTTCCCCCGGCCTATAGGCATAATGTCGTGCCCCGCCTGCAAACAGAAACGCTCCCTTCTCGATCCTTTGAGCTAACTCGACTACTATCTTGCTCCAATCGGTATTCTTCACCAATGACTGGTCATTTAATCCCAACGAAGTAATAATGATTCCGGGATAAGCGGCGGTTCGACAGATAAGCAACCAGAGTATGGTTCCTCTCGGTTCCCCCTTTTCATCGAAAGCTCCAACCAGCGGAATCCAGCGCCATTTCGACTGCTGGTCATACCCTTTCCCCCGAAACCGAACGTGCGACGAATAACCGGAGCTTAAACGAGGTAACACGTTCGTATGTTTTAATAGGTTCTGATTTGGAATCACCTGGAGATGGGTAATATGGTTCAATTCGTACACATTATATGTCGGGGTAACGGAAGCAATCGAGGCCGATAATTGATT
>CAZNQT010000482.1:0-4208 GCA_964574885.1 uncultured Pirellulales bacterium | reverse complement strand
GTCCTGCCGGTTTCATAAACACCGAGAGCTTATTATCCACGGACCATTTCAGTATCCGGTCGTTTGGCTGATCCGTGAAAAACATGTTCCCTTTGGCATCGACCGCCGGACCTTCCGTAAAGAGAAAACCGTCGGCGAGTAATTTCACCTTCGCTCCCGGCGCAATAATGGATTTACGTTGAGCCGTATCGGGTCCCTGGGCGTGTCCCGTCGTAAACTCTCCCGCTGCCAGAAGTATAAATACCACCGAGGGAACATAATATTTATAGGCCATGAGTACTTCCTTCTTTAGTCACTAAGTACAAACGCATAATCATTCATAGTAGTAATAATCCGGGTGGCAGCCACCAACTCTACCAAAGAGCCGGGAGCGCCAGTGACCGGACCCGCGAGGTAGATGGCAAATGTGGCACAGCCGCCCTCGGCTGTGCTTCCTGGATCGAATGGCGCCGCCAATCGCCACGCCTACGTAAAACTTGGCCATGTTCTTTATTCGTCATTCGTTTTTCGTCATTGATTTGTCATTCGAATTTCGTCATTCGTCATTTCTCTTGCTGCTTCGTCGCTGGAATCCGTATTTTTGAATTCTTTTTGCGCTTCTTCTTAGGTTTATTAAATGCCTGCTACGCTACGGCTGATTTCGGCTTCGGCTTGACCCGTTCCACCCGCGCCGCAAAATCGTCGATCTCCCATTTCTTCTCAAAGCCGACGACCATCGCATTCACGCAGCCCAGGTTCAGCACAAAATCCAACGCCTGATTACGCAGGGCGTCGCTGTGGCGGTATTTCCCTTCTCCCACCAACTTCATCCCGATAATCCCCTTGCCCGCCTGGTGGATCTGTTGCAATACCGGTACGACTACCTCCGGTTTACCGTCCATTTTTTCTCCCGTATGATTGATCCGTGTGTGTACGATGTCCACCCACGGCTCTTTCGGGACAATCGCTAACGCCTTGAGAGAATGGAACGACATCCCGTGCGCGCGGATCATGCCCTTCTTTTTCAGCTTGGCTAGGTCGTTCATATAGGTTTCCAGTTCATTCTGCCAGTTCTCCGACGTGACGCAGTGCAATTGCAGAATATCGATGTAATCAGTCTTCAATTCTTTCAGAAATCGCTGCACGACGACCTCAGCCGCCGGCCGCTCCCGATCGGGGATCCCACCCCGGCGGAACCAGAGTTTCGAAACTAACGCGTATTTCTCTCGTGAGATCCCCTGTAAAGCCGGAATCACGTACGGATGGCTGCCATACAAATCCGCCAGGTCAAACAATTGCACGCCCCGATCGTACGAAAACCGCAGCAGATCTTCGAATCGCTCCTTACCCAGCCGCGTCTGATTCGACTGCCGATTCCCTCCGCGCATCCCCGTTCCGAATCCCACCCGCGACACCTTGATCTTGCTCTTACCGAGAGTGACGGTATCATAGGGCCCGAACTTTGGTGCTGTCTTTACCTCCGCGGACCGGAGCAACTCCGAGCCCAGTAACAGACCGCCTACTCCCGCTAGCGATTGCTTCAAAAACTCACGACGTTGAATTTTCATTTTAACTATCTCCTGCTCCACTCCCCCTCATCCATGATTCTGATCCTTCCGCTTCTATCCATACTCACAATGCCGTAAAATAACCGAAATCCTCCACTTTTACAAACGATTTCAGGCATCGTCAATTATCTTCACATCCATCCTAACTATAGAAAACATAATACTTTACTTACTCCTCTCACAACCCACAACCCACAACTCACAACTTTTTTCCTTCTTGTCTCTCAGAGCTTAGTTTGATACCTTAATTATATGGCTCCTGGACGAAAAAAGCACGTAGTTGGCTTCACCCTGATCGAATTATTGATCGTCATCGCTATTATCGCCGTATTAGTCGCCATTTTGGCGCCCGCACTCTCCGGCGCCAGGGACCAGGCCAAAACCGCCTATTGCCTCAGTAACCTCAGAAACATCGGTTTCGCCATGAACTCCTACGCCGATGCCAATCATGACTGGATCCCCCGCGCCATGGATAATCTGGATGCCATCTGGATTTTTGTCTTTATGCCCCATCTCGGCGGCGATTTCAAAAAAAGGCAGGACTATCGCGAAGTCAAATATTATCAATGCCCCGCCTTCCCCCAGGATAACAATAGCCAAAACCACCGTAGTAACGCTCGCCAAACCGTCGATTACGTCATCAATGCCTGGGACTTGGATAATCCGAGTTTGAATGGTAGCGAGGGCGGTGAACAGGTGGACTTCCCCTCCAAACGCAGCGCCATCAAATATCCCACCGATCTGATTTATCAGGCGGATAATTCCACCGGTCCTCTGCGCCCCGTCATCCTCAATAAAAACGAATTGATCGAACAGGCTGAATTAAATATTCTCGACGTCTGGTCGAAATACCAGATGCCTGGCGCCAACCGCGAACAGGCAAATTATCATCGCCGCGTCGCGCCCGACCGACATCGCCGCGAAGGATGCAACAATCTTTTCTTCGATGGCCACGCCCGATGGCTGCCCACCGATCAAAACACCACCCTCCTCTGGGCCGGCACCCCCGATTCCCCCTAACTCCTTCGACGGCTGACCGGTGGCGCCGCCAGGCGAGTCGGCGAGCTTGCGGCTGGTGGTTTACCCGTATTCTCGGATTCTTTTTGCGCTTTGACTTAGTGCCGGGGGCCGTCATAGGATGGGCTCGTAGCCCATGCGGAATTTTTAGCAGGCTTAACCCCAAAAAAAAGTAGGGCGAGGATGAAAAGAGGACATGCTAGGAAGTAATGATGATATTCTACTTTTTCTTCCATAAACGTGCATGGAAAATATATCTATTCTTGCTTGGATCGATGTCATGAGTAAAAACAAAAAACGAATTCTGCTGATATTACTGTTGGTAGTAGTGGGATGCTTTGCTTACGTAGGGTATTCGACTTACCGCACTCATCATACCGGTGCGCGCAGTGGCAAGGTTATCGATCCAAACGGAAATCCCATAGTAGGAGCCGTGGTTGTTTATAATTGGAAGGAGTTATACGGCTCACCTTTTCTATATACTGAGACTCAAGGTCCTTGCTATGAAACCCTGACTGACGAAGACGGTAAATATTATATCCCGGATCAATATTCTGCCAACAGAATAGAACAACCGGAAGAAGTGCTGGTGTACAAATTTGGTTATTCTGCGTACGTAGTTCGCGGTCAATCAAGCAGGGTATATACATATATTAGGCCGAAAAAAAGAAGGCTAAATCCGTATCGAAAGAAGAATAATATAGTCGTACTTACTCCTTGGCGCAAGGGTTTCTCACACAAAGAGCATTTAGATAAGATTTTTAGAAAATTCACCAATTATGGCAGACCTTTAAGTTGTTGGAACAGCAAATTACTGATTCCAGAACTAAAAAAGGAAGATTCTCTCTTGGAACCTGATTTACAGCAATTAGAAGGTTATTAGCAAGGAAGAAAAGGGGATGATCTACGTAAGATAAGTTCACGCTTGACCGCTTAGAAAAGTTAAGAGGAAAAAGTTAAAAGCAAAAATTTATTCGTTAAATTCGTGGAAAAAATCTCTGTGACCTCTGTGGCTAAAATTATTAGTGGGAGTAAATACAATGATAGCTAGCAAGAAAAACCAATCGAAATCTTCCTCGATCCGCCCCACCGTCGGTTACTTCATATTACTTTTTGGGCTGATACTCTCCATTCCCCAACTCTCCCCCGCCGCCAAAAAAGTCTATCCCTACCGCTGGGTCTATGTCAGCCGTAACCTTCGCAGCGACTCCCAGATCGACGACATTCGTAAAATCGTCGACACCGCCGCCGATCACGGCCTCAACGGCATGATCCTCGCCGCCGGCTACCACCAACTCGAACGCAACGACCCCGACTATTCTCGCCGACTCGCTGAAGTCAAAAAAATCTGTGACCGCCGCAACGTGGAAATCATACCTATCTTTTTCTCCGTCGGCTATGGCGGCGGCGTCCTCGCCGTCGATCGCAACCTTGCCGCCGGCATCCCCGTCAAAGACGCACTCTACCAGGTCAAAGAGGATCGGGCCTACCTCGTTCCCGACCCCACCCCGCAGATTGAAAACGGCTCTTTCGAAAAGTATAATGGCAACCATATCGCTGGCGTGCGCTTCCACGACAATCCCGGCCAGGTCTCCTTTGTCGATACCAAAATCTTCAAAGATGGTAAGGCCTCCGTCCGCTTCG
>CAZNQT010000481.1:0-4215 GCA_964574885.1 uncultured Pirellulales bacterium | reverse complement strand
CCAGTATGGCGTGGAGCTGGAGATCCTGGATCGGCAGGTCCTGGACGCCGAAATCGAGATCATTAAAAAACTGGGTGTTGAATTCCGACTTAACACGCGCATCGGTAAACATATTTCACTGGATGAGATACGAAATGATTTTACAGCCGTTTTCGTGGCTATCGGTCAAGCTGGGACGGATGAATTGGAATCCCTGGGATTGCCGGTCGGCAAGAATGGTATTGTCGCGGATAAACGATCCGGCTTAACGGAAATCGAAGGGGTGTTTGCCGGTGGGGCGGCTGTTCGACAAAGCAAAATGGCCGTCCGTGCCGTCGCCGATGGGAAAAACGCCGCCTATGCAATCGATCAATATCTTGCCGGCGACAATATCGTCGGTCCGCCGGAAATCTACACGACGCATATAGGCAAATTAAAAAAAGACGAAATCAACGAATTCATGAAAACGTCCGATTCCGCCAAACGTATAATGCCGAGCGTGGTTCGAAATGGATTTACGAATGCCGAAGCGAACCAGGAAGCCCTGCGTTGCCTGCATTGCGATTGCCGTAAACCCTTAGATTGCGAACTGCGATTGTATTCCCGGCAATATCAGGCCCGGCCGGGTCGATTCAAAGGAGATCGACGAAATGTTGAAATCCACGTCCAGCATCCGGACGTATTCTTTGAACCCGGAAAGTGTATCGACTGTGGTATTTGTATTCAAATTGCTGCGCAGGCCAAGGAAGATTTGGGTTTAACCTTTGTCGGGCGAGGCTTTGAGGTCAAAGTGGCCGTCCCGTTCGATGAATCCATTGTTGCCGGTCTTGCCATAGTCGCCCGTCAATGTGTCCAGGCTTGCCCCACCGGAGCGTTGGCATATAAACATTAATCGTTTTATGTTCTTTATATGTATTTGATTGCTTATTCAAAAAAGGTCTGGGCAAGACGGCCTGCTTTCCGAGCTTGTTCATATTGGTCGGGTAAATGCTCTTTCACCAAATCGGCTAGTTCCTGATCCGATATCGCCGTCGTGCGATCTTCAATATCATATTGATCATTCACCCAGCGCATGATCTTCACGATCTTAGTTTTCTTAAGCCGGTTTTTACCGGTTAAACCCAGGAAATTATTTACCCATAAATATACCCCATCCGAACCGGACTTGTCCGTCAGGGACACTTGCGGTGAGTGGTTTAACAACTTGGTTGTATCGAAAATATTATAGATCCGTTCATCCTGCGCCAGCCCGTCGGCATGAATCCCGGCACGAGTCTTCGCGAAATCATCGCCCACAAAAGGCGCCCGGACGGGAATATGTACGCCAATAGATCGATAGTACCGGGCGATCTCTGTGATCATGGTAGTGTCGATACCGCACATATCCCCCTTTAAACTGATATATTCCATGATCGCTCCTTCAAGGGGAGGATTACCCGTTCGCTCGCCGATGCCTAAGAGGGTGCCGTTGAGGGCATCGCAGCCATAAAGCCAGGCCGTTGTCCCGTTAATCAGCACTTTATGAAAATCATTGTGACCATGCCATTCGAGACAATGAGAGGGCGCCCCTGCATGATGGATCATAGCCAGCACCAGTTTGGGTACGCTGCGTGGCAGAATGCTAGACGGATAGGAAATACCGAATCCCATGGTGTCGCAAAGTCTAATTTTTACCTTCAGGGATTCCTCCACTTCTTCCGAAAGACGCATTAATTCCTGCACGTAGGGTATCACAAATCCGTAGATATCGGCGCGGGTAACGTCCTCCAGATGACACCTCGGTCTTATACCTTTCGCTAATGCTTCTTTGACCAGACCCAGATATTTATCAAACGCTTTGCGACGATCGAGCTTGAGTTTGTGAAATATATGATAGTCGCTACAGGAGGTGAGCATACCGGTTTCTTGTAGCCCCAACGATTCGACTAGGTGCAGATCGCCGGCTTCCGCTCGGATCCAACCGGTTATCTCCGGATAAGGCACGCCTACCTCACGGCATTGTTCCACCGCTTCGCGATCCTTGGGACTGTACAGAAAAAACTCCGTCTGCCGGATCACACCATTCGGGCCGCTCAGGCGGGAGAGCAATTTGAATAAATCCACTGTCTCCTGAACCGTATAGGGCGGTCGTGCCTGTTGTCCGTCGCGGAACGTCGTATCGGTGATATGAATGTCACGTACTTTCACGTCTGACGGATCTATGGTGTACGTATCCCCCTCAAGCTGCTCCGATATCGTTTCGCTAAAATCAATCCGCGGAGGCGTTACATGCGGAAATAAGGACTCAAGTAGGTTTGGTTCGTTCAATTCCTGTAATTTATATGTTTTCATAGTAGCCCTTTCTTTTATTGTATTCTAGGGCTATTTCCGATTGAATGCGAGCGTTATTTGAGCATATTCTCAATGAAATTTACGGCCCCGCCGACCGTCTGCACCGCCAAGGCCGCGTCTTCGTCCATATCGATATTGAATTCCTCTTCAAACGCAGCGACGAGCTCGATGCTTTGAATGGATTCGGCGCCTAGATCTTTCACAAAATTGGCTTCGTTGGTAATGCGACTGGGATCCACTTTGAGCGTTTGCGCTACCACTTGTTTGACTCGTTGTTCCACATCCGACATAGTTATTCTCCTATACCTGGTTACGTACTCTGACGAACGGGCAATTCCCCAATGATATTACTTCAAATCTAACTCATGGACGTCGTTTTGACGGCCAATCTTAAAGTGCGGAATTTAATACCACTTGGGGGTCCAGATTGTCCTTCTCAATATCTTTAAAGTATTTTACCGTACCTACTTTCAATTCCTCGGTGGCATCCTCATCGCACACAATGATGCCCCGGGGATGAAGCTGCAGGCAGGAAACCGTCCACATATGATTGACGCCGCTTTCCACAGCTTGTTGTAGGGCCCGGGCTTTATTGTGCCCCATGACCAATATCATCACCCGGCGAGCATCCATTACGGTCCCGACGCCCACCGTTAAGGCGGTGCGCGGTACTTTTTTAACATCGTTATCGAAGAACCGACTGTTGGCTACAGTGGTATCGTACGTTAGTGTTTTTACTCGAGTTCGGCTGGAAAGCGATGAACCTGGCTCATTAAACGCGATATGTCCGTCCGGGCCTATGCCGCCCACGAATAATTCTATGCCCCCGTAATTCGCTATCTTTTTCTCATAATGCTCGCATTCCTCTTCCAGATTGGCGGCATTCCCGTTGAGTATGTTTACATTCGACTTTTTAATGTCGATGTGATTAAATAAGTTTTCCCACATAAACGTTCGGTAGCTCTGGGGATGATCTGCCGGCAGACCCACATATTCGTCCATATTGAACGTTACGACGTGTTCGAAACTCACTTTGTTCGCTTTATTCAGTTTGATCAGTTCCCGGTACGTGCCGAGAGGCGACGATCCGGTGGGCAGACCCAGAATGAAGGGACGCTCTGCCGTGGGATTAAATAGATTGATGCGTTTCGTTACGTAGGCTGCCGCCCAGGCGCCTACTCCACCGTCATCGGCTTGAATGATTACCCGCATTGAATATCTCCTTTTTTAAAATTGGTTTGAATCCTCGAATACGATTCACAATGTTTCCAGTTTCTTTTGTACGTCCTCGACCCGCCGTTGGGTCGTTGCTAAGGTTTCGCGCATTTCTTTCACAAACGAATTCTGTTCGAAATCCCCTCGTACTGCCGTAAAATCTGTGCTGGCTTCCTCATCGGATCCATCCTGACCAAAGCCGGTTTGGCTTGGCGTTCCATACTCTTTTTCTGCATCCGCGAGCACCAGTTTCAGGTATTTTTCCTTACTTTTTAGATAAGCGTCGGTTATCTGCTTAAGGTTGTCTTGGGATAAATCGTTCAGATCGATTTTCAATACTTCTTGACAGACATTCTTCACCCAAACCCACTCATCCTCTTTATAGGCATTGTCAATCTGTTGTAACTGTTGATACAACTCCTGAATCGTGGCAATCTTTCCCCTTTCGATATCGTCTTCCAGGTCCAGCATACGCTGTTTGGGCATAAGCTGCCCGCCGATATCCACCCACAGATGGCTATAGACCGCTGATGTACTTGTCGAAAAAGCCGTCTGAATTTCATCTCGTCCGGCATCGATACTACTTTCCAGGCGGGCAAACGCCTTTTCCCATATATAGGTTTCTATCCCGGTACGATAGAATTTTTGGCCGGTCCGCAATAAAAGACGCTTCAGCAATACGCCCTGGAG
>CAZNQT010000480.1:0-4249 GCA_964574885.1 uncultured Pirellulales bacterium | reverse complement strand
CACTTTAACTGCTCACAACGTGAATGATTCCGACGGCACGATTGTGCAAGTAGAATTTTACCATGATACCAACGAAAATGGGTTTCTCGACGTGGGATTCGATGCTTTATTAGGTACGGGTTCACATACTTCTTCCGATTGGACTTGGACGGGTTCGACGGCCGGATTTACAGTAGGCGAACATCGTTACTTTGCCCGCGCCCAGGATGATGATGGCGCGTGGAGCAACGGTACGATTACGACCACCGGGCAAGTCGATCCCGCCAATGAGGCGCCGACCGTGGATTCCCTGTCCGACAGTCCCGATCCGGTCACGCAAGGGAAAGATCTTACCCTGACCGCCAATGGCGTGGCCGATGCGGACGGCGAGGACACGATTGCCAGGGTGGAATTCTATCGAGACGACGGCGACGGCGTATTTGAGGCGACAGAAGATACCTTACTGGGGACCGATACCAGCGGCGCGGACGGCTGGAAATGGACCGGTGCCACCACCGGATGGGCGGCCGGCGATTATACCTGGTTTGCCCGTGCACAGGATGACTTCGGCGCCTGGAGCGAAGTGGTGAGCGACACCGGTGCGGTGGAGGAATTTTTCGTCGATCTGTCTCAGTATGATTCGGTCAAGCAGGTGGTATATACCGATACCCATGACTCCGTGATTACTATCAAGCTGAAAAATCTGTCGGCCCAACTGTTCTTTGATAATATCGATGTTCAGGTAACGGAAAATAAGGGCAAGGTGATGATCGACGGCGCTACGGAATTGAATCAGATTGCCATCGTGAATCCTGCGCCCGGCGCTTCGTTGACCTTCAGCGTCAAAGGCGGCGACGGTGTGGCCGAGTTGGGCGGTATTGCCGGTCCTTACCTGGACAAGCTGACGGCCAAAACGATTACTCTGGTCGGCGATATCGACTTAACGGGATATCTGGGTACCGTGACCCTGGACGATATTGCCGGTAACGTCAACGTGACGACGCAGCAATCCTCACCGAAAGGCTTTTCACTCAAGGCCGATGTTGTCAATGCCGGCGCTTCCTTCGATCTGGACGATACGGTGAGTAAGTTCCAGGTCAATCGCTTTGAAGACGGCCTCCTCCAGGCCAACAGCATTAATAAAGTCACAACGAAGGAAGGAGTATTCGGCGCCGATGTGATTGCCCGAAACGGCGACATTCTCAACGTCAGCGCCCCCGGCGATATTACCGGACTTTTGAGCGCGAGCAATCTAATCAAGAAAGTCGCTTCGAAAGCGGGCGACTTCACCGGGATCGCCCGGGCGGGCGATACGATCGAGAAGCTACAGGCCCTGAATCTGGAGGGGGCCATCATCAGCGCCGGCCAATCCGTGCAGAAGGTGATTATCAAAAATAATATTAACCTGTCGTATATCTTAGGCGGATATGATATCGGCAGCGATGGATTGTTTGGCGCCGGCGATATCCTGGGTGATGGCTCCGTGCAGTCAGTAACGGCTAAAGGAACCTTCGCCGAGAGTTATGTCGCTGCCGGTGTCCTGCCGGTAACGCCCCTTACCAATCTTTTACCGGATGTTGGTACGCCGGAGGATTTTGGCGAAATTGGTAAGGTGAAGTTCGGCGCCGTGGACCTGACGTCGGCAAATGATTTTGGGCTCTATGCCGCCACCGACATCAATTCCGTGAAGGTCGGCGACGGCCCCAGTGAAACCACGCCGCCGTTTTATGTCGAAGATATAAACGGATAAATTTAATAAAATAATTATCCTCTTTTTCGGGCTGTCTGTGCATGGTGCAGATGGCCCCTTTTTTATGAAATTGACCGTATCGCTTACACACTTACCGTCCTAGGGAATCAAGTAATTCACCCAGGTGATGAATGATTATTTGCGGTTGACCGACCGAGGGCGTCGGATTGCCTTGATGAATCTGTCCCTCGCATTCTGATTGGATGCTCAGCCAACCCAGTTGGTTGGGGGCGATAAAATCCTTGACCGGATTATCCGCCACATAGGTGCATTGCTGCGGCTCGCATTGGAGGGTTTGGCTCATCATCTCAAACGCCTTCGTCGCCGGCTTCCAGTACTCCCGCCCCAACTCCTCCGTATAGCAAATAGAGTCGAAATGCGATTCCAGCTCCAGAGCCTGTACCTTCAACCTCTGCGCCGGTAAAAAACCATCCGTGATTATACCTAACTTGTATTGCGCACTGAGTATCTCGATTATTTCTCTAACTTCCTGACCGAGTGTTAATACCGGTTGGTGCTGTCGATAGATTTCGACCAGCCGGCTGATTTCTTCCGGAGTATCTTCCCGGCCCATATGCTGCAGAACCGTATTGAATACCCGGCGGCGGTCGCCCCGTTCAAACTCCTGCCAGAGTAAATCAAATATTTGAGTCTGAGTCCATTCTGTATCTACCAGCGTATTCGCAATAACATGATACCCGCTTCGGACGTACTCCCGCTCCGGATACAACGTATCGTCCAGATCAAATACTACTGCCCGTACTGTTTGGGTCATTGATGTTTAGGCTATTGGGATTTAGAATATCTAATTTTACTGAGCACTGAGCACCGAGAACTGAGCACTCTTATAGCACGCCTTTGGTGCTTGGCACATCTTTGACGCGCGTATCCCGGCTGACGGCCTGGGCCAGACTGCGCCCCAGCGCCTTGAAAATCGCTTCGGCAATGTGATGATTGTTCGTACCGTAGGGAACGTTCACGTGCACATTCAATTTGGCGTTGTTGGAAAAACCGCGCAGGAATTCCGCTACGAGTTCCACGTCGAAATCCCCGATCTTTTCGGCATTGAACTCGACAAGATACACCAGCCCCGGTCGTCCGGAAATATCGATCGCCGCCTGTGCGAGACTGTCTTCCATCGGCACCGCCGCCCACCCGAATCGAGTGATCCCCTTTTTATCCGCCAGCGCCTGATCCAAAGCCTGCCCCAGGCAGATCGCCACGTCCTCGACCGTATGGTGGGCATCCACGTGCAGGTCGCCCTGAGCTTTCAGGGTCAGATCCATCAGTCCATGTCGCGCCAGATGGCTCAGCATGTGATCGAAAAATCCATTGCCGGTCCCGATCTCATACCGTCCTTCCCCGTCCAGGTTCAGTTCCAGTTCGATCTGCGTCTCTTTCGTCTTCCGCTCGATTTTCGCAATTCGATTCGCCATATTATTACCTTAGAATTTCTTGTAGGGCGTTCAAAAGAGCGTCATTTTGCTCCGGTGTTCCCACGGTGATTCGTAATTTATCGGTTAGGCCCTCTTGATCGAAATATCGGATATAAATGTTTCGCTCGGCCAGTTTCTCATACACTTGGCGGGCCGGAAGCCTCGAAATCGCTGCCAGGATGAAATTCGTCCGGCTCTCTCCCACGGTAAATCCCAGTTCCCGCAGGGCCGGTATCAGCCTCTCTCGTTCGTTTATAACCTTTTGCACATTCTGTTGGAAATACTCCTGATCCCGGATCGCCGCCGTCGCCGCTGCCTGGGCCGACACGTTGACGTTATACGAGTCTTTCACCTTGATCATCGCCTCGAGTATCCGCTCGGAACCGATCACATACCCGAACCGCATCCCCGCCAGCGAGTATCCCTTGCTCATGCTCCGCAGGATCACCATATTCTCGCATTCCCGCAGCAGGCGCAGACAGTTGTCTGGCGCGAAATCCACGTACGCCTCGTCTATCGCCAGCACGTGGTTAACCTTGCGTGCCAGTTCTGCAACTTGTTCGACAGGCACAAACGTTGCCGTCGGTGCATTCGGATTACACAAAAATGTCAAGCCGGCCTCGGTATCAGCGAGCCTGTCCGGGATCCTAAAATCGTTCGCAAAGGGAATTTCCATCACCGGTGCATCCTGAATCGCCGCCAGCACCGGATACAGCGAATAGGTCGGCGTCGGATACGCCAATGGCCGGTTTTGATCGCAGCAGCAGCGCACCAGGATTGTCAGCAGTTCATCCCCGCCGTTGCCGGCCATGATCATCTCCGGCGCCACCCCGTGCACCTGCGCCGCCGCTGCGCGAAACTCGTCCCACAGCACCGGCGGATAACGCCGCAGCGACTCGCCGTCCAGTTGGGCCAGCGCCTCGAACACCTTCGGACTCGGCGGATACGGATTCTCGTTCGTATTGATCTTGATCGCCGAACGATCCGCAGGCTGAAATCCCGGTGTATAAGCCGCCAGCCTTTCCACATTGTCACGAAATGAAAAACTCATTATAAACCTTTAACTTGTTTGACAGGGTGGCAT
>CAZNQT010000479.1:0-4259 GCA_964574885.1 uncultured Pirellulales bacterium | reverse complement strand
GTGAATACCCGAGCAAAGCCGAGAAATGTAGGCATACTAATACAACCTTCCTGCAGCCGCCTGAATCTGCCGACCGCAAGAAAAAGCTATCAGATATCTTTTTCACTAAGCCCCACTTACCACATAGGAAGAATACGGGGCTTGTACCCTCATCAGATACAAGCCCCATGGGTTTATAGAATTAACATCTCGTTCTCATACATGTTTATGTTTACTTAATCTATAGGATGCTCTGGCGTATTCCAGCAGGAAGGCACTAGATTACACTCTAACCACGTCGCGGCAAATTCAGCAAAGTCTTTCAGATCCTGGACACAGTACGAGGTTCCAGTAGCATCTAAATCCAGGGTGATGGGTGCGGCGCAAATTACTTCATCCTGCATGATCGAGGTATAGAGGTACGCAACGTCAAAAGGACTCAGCGGATAGTTATAGATACGCACATCATCGACCAACCCTTTGAACGCCACATCTCCGGCTATCGTTTCGGCGCCAAAGACGATGAACCTCGACACGTCGGAAAGAGCGTTGGTATTTACCCCGCCGTTCTCCTGTCGGCCGTCAATGTAGATATCGGCCTGTCCCGTCGCCGGATCGTACGTCCCGGTTAAAAGGTGCCATTCGTTGTCCGTGATGTTCGTCGAACCGGCAATGTCATTATGAGCCTCCCGGATCGTCATCACGCCGGTACTCCCATTGGTGTTTAATATCCAGCCTTCGTTGCCGTCGGTTTTATCCTGGCGGGAAACCGGCGCGCCCCAATGGTCGGTCAGCATGGTTTTCACCCAGGCGCTGACCGTTAAGCCGGACCGTTTATGGAAGTTGAACAAATCGGTATCCGTATCGGGAATCCGAATGATTTCGGTAACGTCATCGTAGAATGCGTACGACTGCCCGTCCCCGCCCACCAGGTCTTCAATGCCCTCTTCACTGAAGTTGGGGTCGGCCGGGGGCGTACCGCCGTAACCGTCGCCCGGCTCTATCACGCCGGTCCGACCGCCGGCGCTGTCCGTCAAGTCGTTATTCAACTGCCAGCGACCCACCAGACGTTTAACGTCCAGCCACGCTGTAGCGGAGGTAACCGAGCCGGCATCGTTGGTGACTACACAATAGTATTGACCCTCGTCGCCAACCTGCGCCGAAGCAAACGATAGGGTATCCGCATCCGTACCTACGTCCGGATCTTCACCGTCGGGGTTTACCTTCTTCCAGGCATAGTGCGCCGTAGTGGCGGTTGTGATCGTTATGCTGAATTCCGCGGGATCGTTGGTAAATACAGCCGTATCTTGCGGCTGCGCATCGATTAATGGTAACAGCTTCGTAGTCTGGAAGGTCCAGACCGTGCCTTTCCAGGTATTGGGTTCCTGCCCGCCGCCGTATTCCGAACGCTCATCGATCCGCCAATAGTACACTCCGTCGGTGTCCAGGCCGCCCGGATTGGTGGTTTCATTATAGATGCCGGGGGTATAGGTCTCGCTGCCAACGAGTTGGTAGCCACGATAGAAATTCGGGTCCGTATCCAGGCCCGCCGGGATCGCTTCCAGGGCGGCCTGATCCGTTCCCAGATAGATATGATGCCCCTTGACAGAGGGATCCGGTCCGACGCCGTAATTACCGTCATTGGGATCCTCTCCGGTTTTCCAGCTTAACGTTTTATTGGTAGGTACTTCCGCACCCGTCAGGTCGGGATCATCCGCAGGATCTGGATCCCAAGCCAATGGCCCGGCGACTCCCACAGAGGTAATCTTAATACCGGCCACGCAGCCTCGAGTGGAGCCGTCTCTTGGAGCCAGGGTAATGGTAATAATGTTTTCGGTAAACGTGTCGGAGGAATCGACGTAGGCGCGGGTGCCGCTACCGGGATCCCACATGTTGGTCGCCGTTACGGTCTCGATTACCGGATCGGTAGTGGAAGAGCCATCTCGAATGCTTACCGAGCTAAAGGATGCGTCGTCGGTATCGGTGCAGTGGTAGAATCGTATGGCGTAACTGGCCGCGCCCACGTAGGCCAGCCAGTCATTGAGACCGGTAAAGGTAACACTGGCGCCGGAACCTCCGTCATCGAGATAGACGCGATAAAGCTGTTCATCTGGATTGCTTTCGGGTCCGCCTGCCCAGGTGTTGTTGGACGCCCACTCCACCGTTACCAGACCGTTGCTGTTGTTGAGCGGTAAGGGAGCGGTTGAATTGGGATAATCACCGTCACCGCCGGGATCGGTGATGGGTCCGGAATCCGTCCAGTCGCTGAATCCGTCGGCGGTCTTGCCTTCCAGGTGAGGAGTGGGCCAACCATCGACGAAATTTATCCCCACTTCGTCGGCAAAACCCGGTTTAGGCAATACGCTCAGCAGGATTGCCACCATTGCAAAACCAACTACAAATTTTGTTTTACTCATCGTCAATTCCTCCAAAAAATTTCACCTCGTTACATAACCAATTTCAACCAAATCAATACCTACTTAATTAGAATAATTGCTTTTCAAACACGCTCCCTCTTTTAATAAATTAAAATACGACTTCTCTCCCTTTGTAGGCCGGCTCGGTCGCCCGCGCTGACGCGGGCTACCGAAGTCAGCCATATCAATCTTTCTGTAATTAAGAGTTAACTCTCAACTAAAAAAAACGCCTACGCTTAGCGTTTACGACGCCGCACCAAAGCCAAGCCGCCAATGCCCAGTAAAGACAATGTCATTGGCTCCGGAACGGAGGAAATCTTTACGCCGGCTACGCAGCCTCGAAAGGCGTTGCCGTCGCCGCTCCATCGGCTCGGTAGCGTAATCGTTATGGTGTCCGCCGTAAGCGCGTTGGTGGAATCGACGTAGGCCCGAGTGCCTCCGCCGGGACCCCACATGTTGCTCGGCGTTACGGTATCCAGCACCGGACTATCAACGGCCGCGCCGTCCCGAATGCTTGCCGGGTAAAAGGATACGCCGTCATTATCGGTGCAATAGTAGATTCGCACACCGTAACTGGGATCGCCCACATCGGTCAACCAGGCGCTTAGACCCGTAACCGTTACCGTGCATCCTATACCGGCAACGGTCTCACCGTCATCGAGATAGACGCGGTAAAGCTGTTCGTCCGATGTGCTTTCGGGGCCGCCCGCCCAGGTATTGGCGGACGTCCATTCGACCGTTACCAGACTGTTACTGTTATTGAGCGTTAAGGGAGCAGTCGAACTGCTATAATCAACACTTCCGGGATCGTCGGCAACGGGGCCGGAATCCGTCCAGGCACTCAGTCCATCGGCAATCTCGCCTTCCAGATGAGGCGTCGGCCAACCATCGACGAAATTTATCCCCACTTCCGTGGCAAAGCCCTGTATGGGCCCTACAACCAGCAATAGGGTAAATATCAAAATTCGTACCAAAGTTTTTCCCATCTTCCTTGCTCCTTTCTCACGTTAATTTTACGTTTCGTTCTGTTTCCCTAAACAGAAACTCCTCCTGATTCTCAGAAGATTTTCGAAGGATTCCCCCTGTGCAGAATTTTATCCCATAGGCATTTTCCTCCTCTAACTAATAACGAACACGATTCGTTACTATGTATTGATTGTATGGTATTAAACATTTTCCTCAACGAATCAAACTACGTAGTCTGCTGGAAGCTGCGAGTTAAATTTACACACAAACGCCAGACGCACTTAACCTTACTTTAATATTATGATAAAAAACAGCCCATAAATAAATACCATATCGTGCAAATGTATTACCATATCACGCAAACAAGCAGATAATATTATCCGGTCCTCGCATGGTAGATCGGCGCGGATGTTTCCCGTAACTGATTTGGGAATAACAAGTTAAGTCGGAAAGTCATCTACATGCTTACCTGCAATACAGGTAGGCATCGTATATATTAAATCGTTTCCATTATTGCTTAGCGTTCTTTATTCTGCTCCTGTATCAACACCAATCCCACGTCAACGAACTGCCCACCGCCGGTCTGGTGACAATGAACGGCAAGGGTGTTTGGGCCCGGCTTCAATGTCTTAACGGCGTCTTGGGATATGGGTATAGATTGATAACCGGTTGTATATCCCTTAAGCCTCATCACCTGGGCGCCATTAATATATACCTCGACATCCTCGTCGTGATGCAGAATCAATCCGAGTTCCCCATCCGTAGGGATTTTATCCAGTGTGACGGTCCGTCGTAACCAGATGTCGGAAGTGTTCCATTCGGTTCCGACGACGGCGCCAGGGGTAATCGTCGTGCCAAAACCGCCGGGGCCGCGGGACCAAGTCTGGTCATCGAAGC
>CAZNQT010000478.1:0-4261 GCA_964574885.1 uncultured Pirellulales bacterium | reverse complement strand
GTGGAATTTATTGCCCGCAAGATCGATACCAATACCCGAGAGCTGGAAGGGGCGCTGACGAAGATCCACGGTCTGGCGATGCTGGAGGACGGCCACATTACCCTGGATCTGGCCCGGGAGGCCCTGGGGGAAGAGCCCACGCCGGCTCATCATCAGGTCACGATTTCGCAGATCATTGACGCCGTAATCAACTATTTTGACGTGCGTTTATCTGATTTACAGGGCAAACGCCGTTCGCGTTCGATTGCCTTTCCGCGGCAGGTTTGTATGTATCTGGCCCGTGATCTGACCAATCACAGCCTGGAGGAAATCGGGGGGCACTTCGGCGGTCGCGATCACTCAACCGTTCTGCACGCCTATCGAACCATCGACAAACTCTGCGACCATGACGAAGGTACTCGTCAGACCGTGCAATCTCTAATGGCCAGTCTGACGCAAAAGTAAGCAGAGGGGATAGGGTTTAGGGATTAGGGTGCAGATTAAAGAAAAGAACGGTTCATAGTATCCACAAATTTATGATTCCGAGCGAGACGGTTCTCCATAAACCATAAGCGGTTATCGTCGTCGTCGCCGGTTTAACAGGAATGTCAGAGAGAGTGCAAGGAAAGACAAGGTAGAAGGTTCGGGCGTCGGTTGTATAGATTTTGGCGTGAGGATCAGATCATCGTGTGGTGCTGGATTATTACTAAAGTCCGGCAACCAGGGAGGATTACGCTCCCAGAGAGAGGCCACCGCGGCATGTATTGTACCAGGTTGTCCTATGTCGATGCGGGGGGGTAAAAGTCCAACATCGAGATGGGGAGCCTGTTTATCGTCCGCGAAAAAGAACGTTGTTTGCGTTAGGATCACTTCCGGGGGGACGGATAAGAATGGTTGACGGAACGGAAAATCCGGTGCATCGTAATCGAAGAACGGAAGATCCGGCGAGGGCATAAACATTATACCGGGCGGAGGAAAATCCAGTACGTCAACCGCTGCATCAGGGCGGCTGGGTAGTTGTTGTATCTTGCCGGCGAGATCGTCGCCCCGGGGTGGCCACAGATCATCATTTCTCCACGGCTCAACCGGCTTACCTCGTTGTCGTTGCTTTCGTAGGCCGTTTCTGGATTGATGTTTATTCCGATTCTCTTTGGATTCACGGTCGCTATTCCTCGGAAAATCGTTTACTCTCGGTCTGTACCCGACAAATTCTGCAGTAACGGGAAGTGCCGGTAAAGGAGCCGGGGGCTGGAGAGGATCCGGTTTCTGCGGCTCGATGGATTTACGCTGGAAAGGGAGAGATGGCGTGCCGATGTCCGCGTTCGAGGCAAGAACTCCTGGCGGAGTTGTTCCTGCAGATCGATACGCAATCTGACCTGAGGTAGCGGTCATACCGAAGGAGCGGAAATTAACCGTGTAGTCGAGTTGCAAACCTGAGCTCGAAACGCCGGGTAGAATCGATCCGCTGCTTTGGGTTTTAGCCACAGCGTTTACGGTCGAAGCGGAAGCCTGGTCGGGAGGCTCAGGCAACGGTTTGACGTTCGCTACGGGTTCATACATAACGGCGGCAGTGAGGACCACAGCGACAGTGGCGGCAAGCTTGACCTTACCCAGGGTGCTCAGGGCAACCGTACCGGTCGAAGTGGTCTGGGTGGACGCCAGGGTCGTCAGCTTGAGACGCAGACTTTGTGGAAAAGCAGTACGGATAAATCGTTTGCCTAACAGCATGACGGCGCTGGCCAAGGAGAGAAACACACCCTTGCGAATAAGCATTCTGCGCAGTTGAGTTAAGGCCTTTCCGATCCGCTTGGCAACGGCTTGCTGCGTGACTCCCAGAGAGGCGGCGATTTCTTTTTGAGGCCGCTGCAAGGCGATATTTTGCAGAATCACCTCTCGATGGGTGGGATCAAGCTCCCGCAAACATTCATTCAGTATGACGATGGCTTCTTTTCTTTCCAATTCATCTTTACGCCTAGGTTTATCGGTCATCCGAGCCTTCTCGCGCTCGCAGCGAAGCCGTCTTTGTCGGGATCGAATGGTAGAGGCAGCCTGGGAGACGGCACAGCGGTACAGCCAACTACTGATATTGGTGTGGATCTTCTCGGCATTCTTCAGCAGGGCAAGGAAAACTTGCTGGGTTGCGTCTTCGGCGTCGGCGTCGCTGTCGAGTCGGCGCCGACACGTCACATACACCAAATCCCGATACTTGAGGATCAGGGACTTGATCGCTTCGATCTCGCCCTGGGAGGCGAAGCGTCGAAGCAACTCCATGTCATCCAAATTGTAATTCAAGGTAGCACTGCTTCCAAACGGCGGTCCTTTCCCCTTATCGCCTACTATAGCAACAAAAAGCAGTTTATTCAACTCAAAATCCCCCCTAAATGATTGCGTGTCTGAAATACCAAAATCAGCATTTTGTCGATTTTTTAGTTGTACCTGGCCCCCGCGGAGCAACTATAATGTGAAAAATATGGTAAAATTGGAGGGATTCGCCAGGAATGCCGGGAGGGAGGGCTTGAGCCCCCGAAGCATTATGATAACCACCCAGCGATAAAAACTTCCCCACTACCTCCCACAAAGGAAGGAAACAAACCCAGGTAGCAAACCCAACCACTGCAGAAAAAGGAACCGGATTATGGTCACTCGGCAAATGTCAAAATCCAGGAAAAGAAAAAGCGTTTTGGTATTGGAGCCCTTGGAATGCAGAACGTTATTGTCTGCATTTCCCTGGGGTTCCTTTGAAACGGATGAAATTGGCAACACCTTTCGAACGGCACATACGCTGGAGCTGGATGTGCAGGGTGATGTGAGTTTCGATAGTGCAATCAACCACTTTCGCGACAGAGACTTTTTTGTGTTTACGGCTTCAGGCGCCGGCGCCATGCAAATCGATGTAACGACGCCTGATTCCGATTTGGATTCGTTATTATTCGTATATAGCAGCCGAGGCAACAGAGGTCGCTGCATCGCCTGGGATGACGACAGCGGGGAAGGCACGGATGCACGGATTACGTTGAATGTGGAGGCCGGACAGGAATACTATATTCGGGTTGGCGGGTATCGGAGAAGCACCGGCAGTTATACGCTCGTGCTGGACGGTCCTTCCGAAGGGGAAACCTACATCGATGATTTTGGCGACAGTTTTGAGGAGGCTACGGTTCTGACGCTTGATGACAACGGCGAGGCCGACCAGACCGGTGAAATCGGCTGGAGCCAGGACCAGGACATGTTTGTCTTTACCGCGGTCAATTCCGGCACCATGCAAATCGATATGACCACGCCGAATTCTGAACTGGATTCTTTCTTGTTCGTCTATGACGAAAATCAGAAATGCATTACCTGGGATGACGACGGAGGGGAAGGCACCGACGCTCAGGTGACGTTCGAGGTGGTTGCGGGCAGTCAATACTATATCCGGGCCGATGCGTGGAGGTACAGTATCGGTACGTATCATCTGGAGTTAAGCGGGTCGGTTGTTACGGAAATTCCGCCCGATGATGGTAACGACGATGTGCCCGATGCTGAGAGTAATCCCGGCGATGGCCAAGTCGAGGGTTGGGCCGTCCTCTTGGGCGCCTGGGATTATGAGGGGGAGGTGAATGATCTTTATGAGTGCGCCGTCGATGTAGAAGCGATGCAAAGCGTGCTTGTGGATACGTATCATTTCGATACGGACTCGATTCACGTCCTTACCGGAGGGCAAGGCGATATCACCAGTTCGGTCATCGAGACGGAATTTTCCTGGCTGCAGGAAAATGCCGACGGCGATGATATTGTTTTCTTTTATTATACGGGACACGGAGCCTCCGGGCAGATGCTTTACCAGGATGA
The DNA here is from genome assembly GCA_964574885.1 of uncultured Pirellulales bacterium. GTDB lineage: Bacteria > Planctomycetota > Phycisphaerae > Sedimentisphaerales > SM23-30 > JAFGFX01. The sequence continues at coordinate 451 of CAZNQT010000478.1, read as the reverse complement.
CAATGAATCTTTAGCATTGCCCGACGGAGAATATTATACCCAACACGACCTGCAAACCGAATTAGAACAGATTGAAGACGGGGCCACCAAAATTGTAGTGCTGGATACCTGCTATAGCGGCGGATTCGCAGAGTTGAGCAACACCGTATCCAATACCTGCGTGTTGGCATCCTCGGCATATTATCAAAGCTCCTGGGGCCGGGTGGAGCAATTTCTTCCTGAAGGAGGCCGCGGCTCCGTATTTAGCAGTTGGCTGGTAACGGCCATGCAGGACGACGGCTCCTTACTGGTGGATTCGAACCAGAATGGACAAATCAGTATGAGAGAAGCGTTTCAATACGCGTATGCTCAGGTAACGTTTTTAACCCGAGGAAGAAACTATCAAAGCCCGATCATGAGCCCAGCGACGGGGGAGTATGAGATACTCCTGACCGCATGACCGGGTAGATGT
>CAZNQT010000477.1:0-4268 GCA_964574885.1 uncultured Pirellulales bacterium | reverse complement strand
GTTCAAAACCATATAGGAAAGGGCATGCCAAACCTTCATAACATTATGTTCGGCAAAAGGTTGTAATTGCCGGGCCACCTCGGGATTCGCCAATTTGGCCATAAGGTACGAATCGCCCATACTCATGCCGGAAACCATGTGATAAGAGGGGTGATAAAATCCATGGTTTTCCAGCGTATAGCTGGGATACAAGTTAACGGTAGTGATCCATGAGGCCAGAGGACCTTGTTTATCGGCGGGCACGGTATAGGTATTGACCAGATATCGTTTAGCGGTATCGAGCCATTTTGCTTGATGGGAGTGATCGCTTACCCAGGCGGCGGCGAGGGCGACGGCATTGCTGTTCCAGGCGTTTTCTTCGGCGCGGGTATTGCCTTCATAGCCGGACGCGGGCGGGATCGTGCTGCGAAAATCGGCTTCGTCGGCCAGCACCGTCTTACATTCTTCCACGAGCTCTTTCGGCAACTGATTCCGCATTAGAAACGCCGTTAATCCCATCGTACCGGTCCACAAATTACTTTGCCAGGAATGTCCCCATTTTTTTCCATCTACGGCCAGACCATCTTTGGGCCCGGTTCGATGGGTGCGTACGACGAAACGTAATGTCGCTTCGATACGTTTCAACCGGTGTTTGTTTTCCGGGGCGTCGGGATGCGTATCGACCAGTACAGCATAGCCCAAGGCGATACCGCACGTTCCACGGATGCCGCCGTTGCCGCCGCTTTTGCCGTCGCCGAAATAACCCGAGGCGCCGATCTTCGGATAGTCCTTCCAGACCGACTCGGCGTACGGTTCAAAATTTTCCAACGCCCGTATATACTGCTGAGCCGGCGTACCCTGCGACGTCCGGCCCGGTATCGTTACCACCAACCCAAAAAGCAAAAGAAGAGGCATCATCCGTAATCTAGACATAAAACACCTGTAAAAATAGTTGTAAAGCATATTACGTAAAATGAATTCATGACGGTTTGTTCTTGTCATGGCACGATGTATATAGTAACTGAGTTTATTGGTTCGGCAGTTCAATTTGACTGAGGTCGGGATATTCATAATGATTATGCCACCGGAGGGACCACAAATTTAGTAAATCGACACTCTCCACGTGCGAATCCCGGAAAGCAACGTTGATCTTCATGTTATGTCGGTTAATACAATGTTTCCACATTTGATTTTCCGAAAGCGAATAAAAGGGATTATCCCGATTAGGAGGATACAAACCCAGGTTCGTCGGCGGTAAATCCGTCCCCCGGGGGCCACTGGTTACCCAGGTGCCGTCAGCGAAAACGGGGGCATCATAAGGAACGTTATTCCATTTGCCCCACCGAAATTCTCTTGGGTACCGGACATAATCATATTCATAGGCACTATCGTAAACCAACCACATACTGAGAGTATAACTGGCGCGGGTGGACATGGTGCTGGTGCGTTTCCACTCCCAGGGCGTCCGATACGTGCCGTAATAGCCCGAACCGTTCTGGAGATTCGAATCGGGTTGAAAGTTGGCGTCCGGGGCAGAAGGACAGATGTATAGATCGATCGTTTCACCCAGTTCGTATAATCGGCCGTATTCAGAATTGCCCGAATATTTTGCCAGTTTACCCATCCAGTAGAGGTTCGTGTCCGCACTGGAGTTTCGAATCGAAAATCTTTGATAATGAAAATCCATTTCATAGAGTTCCATGGCGCGCATGATCTGCGATAAATGGGTTTTACCCACCGCCGACCGAGCCTGATCGCGGGCACGCCGAAGCGCCGGGATTAAAATGGAAACCAGAACGGCGATAATCGCGATTACAATTAAAAGTTCGATCAGAGTAAAAGCACGTATTCTTGTTATTTGTTGGTGTCTCATAACAAGTTCTCCATCTACGTCGTCCTACACATTGTTATAGGCAGCTATGAAAAATTTACTCCTAAGGCATCAGCCAGTTTTGCAGGAATACATTCAAATCGAATATATCGATGGTATAAGGAGTTGCTCCCGAAAGATCACAGGCAGCGTTCCATCCTTGATAGCCCGGTCGCATCAGCCAGGCGCGAGCCAACCAGACATAATCCAGAAAATCCACATCACCATCCGGCTCAAAATCACCGGGGACCGGCCCTGATATAAACACGATTTGAACCGGTCCGATCAAACCCGCCTCCACCAGTGACTTGCCCAGAAAGCGGTCATAACGGCTGGTTGGCTGCATGCGCGTAATACGCTGCTCTACGGGTAGTTCGGCATCGCGGACCAGGCGATTGTGCCAGGTTTTTGCCACTTGCACTTTCAGCGTGTTGGCGCCTGATTGCACATATGGGGTAACGTCAATTTGATAGGGAGGATGCCACAGTCCGCCAACGAAGTGATCGTTGATGGTAATCTCGCTGAAATCCTTTACCGTACCTAAATCCAGCACCACCTGCATTCCGGCGGACAGAGATTCATTGATAGTGAAGCTTTTGGTATAGGTCGCTACGCCGTTGAAGTATTTGATCCCTTCATCGCTCATTTCGTGCCAGGATTGAAGTGTCGAGAAGGTGGCACTCGTGGGAGCACCCCAACCGGACGGAAACGCCACGTCCCAGGAACCGTCCAGCAAAATTGGATCCGGCGCCGGGGAGTATGACAGCGACTGAGGCGAAGGAGCGCCCGACGCTGCAAATACGACAAACACCGAACAGCGCGCGGGCAGGTTCAATGATACGGATACACCGTCGGCAACGGTTTCGTATTCCGCCCGTTTGATGGCGCCGGTTTCGGGAATCCAGAGCTCCGGAATCGGCTGCGAGGGACGGAAAATCACATTGGTTTGTACATCCTCCGTACTGCTACGATTGACTACGAAGAAAATGTCCGTTTCTTCGGTTCGGCGATGCACGAAGCGCAAAGGAGGATCGCCGGTCATTTTCCAACCGGGCGGATTCGAACTGCTTTCCAGAATAGGGGTCAGGGCTTCGTAATTATGGCTTCCCAGGACCGTTAATATTCCGCTCTCCCCTAAATCATTGACGATAAACTCTAACTCAGTGTCACAGGCAGGATACCCGGTCAAACCGGGGCATTGAGAAGGCGCTGCACCGGCCCACACCACCGTCGCACCCTGATAAGCTAGGTCCCGGATTTTCGCCAACGTTGCCAAGGGCATCGTTCCGTCCGGTAGGGGATACACATACAGCACCTGATAGGCCGCACCGCCGGGCAGGACAATTCGACCGTTTTTCACGCTCATCAAACGCTGAATAATATCATCGTTGACGTAATCAAGAGCGTAATTCTTCGAGAGCGAATCAAGATTGTCGTCGGCGTTGGCGTACCAGAGTTTACCGCTAGCCGTCTGGAAATTACGATACACCGCGACATCCGCAATGTTCTGCCCCGATTGCAGCATGAAACAACAACGCCCCAGGTAATCAAAAAAGGACCGCGCCAAAGGCCACCAGGCCTCGGTGTGGTCGATCCTCGGCGTCGTAGCGTGCACCCACCCCGGCAGCCCTGCTTCGGGCGGCGAGTAATTTACGCAGGAGGAACACAAGTAGTTACCGCCTAACAAAAAGGCTTCATCGGAACGATATTTGATCCAATCGGAAGCGGGCGCGAAATAGCTGCTCGGTTGCGTAATCCATTCCAGATTGACGAGACGCTTACCATAAGCATGAGCGGCCGATGATGGAATCTTTACGTACGACCGGCCGTGCATCCACAGTTCGCCCATAGGTATGTCTGGGGCGCCAACGGCCTTCAGTAAATCTTTGGGAACCGTATGACTGGGACCGCCGGCAGCCTCTGATTCCAGAGCGACGCTGTGATCGCGGCACCATTGACTCAACCGGGCGTAATGGGTTTCGACAATCAGATCGCTCACCGTAGTACGAAAATCGTAAACAAAACGGTCGTCGTTGGGTCCCAGCGATAAGCCCGCCATGATGGGCAGATAGGGCACGGGATCGTACCCTCGTCGATCGATAAAGGCTTGGCGAAAACCGGGCGTCCAGGTGGGATTGCCCATTTCCCAACTGTCGGTGTCGAAGCCATCAAAGGCTGTTTCGGCGAAATCACCCACCTCGTCCAACATCTTCTGAGCGACGTTGGCAATCTGCAGGTCGGTACCTTCGTTACTCAGGTGGTCATGGTGCAATCCGCCGCCGGTGGGACTGGCTGACATAAGAGTAACGCCGGAGGCTTTGGAGTAACTCGAGAGCAGCAGCCAATTCCCGGCAGGTACATTCCAGGTTAGCGTTCGGTCGGATTGCACTTGATCGGTCAGATTTATCACCTGGTCATC
>CAZNQT010000476.1:0-4270 GCA_964574885.1 uncultured Pirellulales bacterium | reverse complement strand
CCCCCGCCCGTACCCATCGGTCCCGTTCCGTCTCCTCTTGGCATGATCGTACTCCTTTAAGCTGGGATACACAATTACATTAACATCTTATTCGCACCTCGTATTAACGGTTGATGGCCTCCGACGCGCCTGCACCTCGCTGTAAGACCAGACTTCCCACTTCCACCCCAAGATGTCGGGCAATCACCGGACATTTCGCCTTCAGCAGAAATACTACGTTGCCGGCAAAATGGCTGAGGGTCTCATAATTCCCTTGGCCCTTGGCGATTATCAAATCCGCCGACGAAAATCGATCCCGAAATTGTGACGAACATGTCTCCAGGATTGTACCCGGTGCATCCGAACCATTGTCGATCACTTCCACCAGATCCGTCAATCCCGCCGTCTGCGCATCTTCCAGGGTCGCATCGTTAATCACCGGACTCCCCTTTACCGCTACCGTAATTTTTTCATAGGGAAGTTGTTCGATGAGCAGACGATCGAAAACGATCTCGCCGGCATTATCCGCCAGGTAGAGTATTTGGTTCGCTTGATCCGTCGCCGCCAGAAAATCCGCTATGGATTCCGACGACAACCGAGCCGATAGCGAATGGGATATCGCCTCTTCTACTTGAATCCGATCAATTTGTCCATAGGGTCCGAAATCGATGACATTCCCCGCAATCGCCAATCGAATCCCCGCGTCCAGAGGATCGCGGGAACTCCGAATCTGTTCCTTGAGTTGGGGATACCACTGTAATCCGAGCGCATTGAATCGATCCTTCACCTCGCGATAGGGATCTGTCTGACCCGTCAATTCGCGTACCAGACGATGGATTTTCTGCCCCATTGCCGGTGGAGGTTGGCGAAAGTCCAGTGCCAGGGCTGCCTCTAATATCCCCCGCAGCACCTGTTCGTGAATTCGTTCATCCTCGCTGACAAACCGCGCCACTTCCAAACCCTGCCGGACAAAACACGGAATACAATCTAAATACGTCTGCATATCTCTCTCAACATAGTAGGGTATGCTGTGCATACCTTTTTATCCCAACTAAAACTGGAAGTGAGACAATTTTCTTCTTGATCCTGTTATTCCTGTTATCCTGTCAAAATATTTACCAGTGCCCCGAGACGTTCGCTTCGGAAACTTCCGTTAATTCTGTCCGGGTAAATTTCTCTAAGGCTTCCTGTACGGTAACGGATTCGGCCGAACATAAATAGATTTTTATCCCGGCCGCCTGCAGCGTCCGAAACGCCTTCGGGCCCACATTGCCCGTAATCACCGCTTTCGCGCCCGTATCGACCACGTTCTTGCCCGCCTGGATGCCCGCTCCCTGCGCCGCTTGTGCATTCTGATCGTTCGGCACTGCCTGGTGTTCGCCCGTGTCCGTATCCATCACAATGAAACCTTGCGCTCGTCCGAACCGCGGATCTAACTCGGAGTCCGGACTCGCTCCTTTGGCCGTTATCGCTATCTTCATAACCGGTTCCTCTCTATCTAATCGGTTTGAGATATCAGTTGTTATGTTGATCGCTGAATTCACATCTTCAGCCTAAATTCTAAATTGAAATGCATGATGATTCTTAATGTCATTCCCGCGAAAGCGGGAATCCAGGATTCTCCTATGTGTCTCAGCTTATGCCTTATGTTAGTGTACTACAGCCCATTTTACATTTTTCATTTTTTTATTTTTTATTTTATTTTTCCACGATGGGTGGCAGCCTCAAACGAGTCTGCGAGATTGGGGCTGGCGAATTTCTTATTTCTCACAACTCGCAACGCACAACTATCCACTCATTTCATTTTGCATTCCTACTCAGGATAGTATCTCCTCCAGGGTAATATAGCTGCCCACGTTCCCGGTCATCTTTTCTTCGTCGGTATTCACAGGTAACGTCTTTTTGCCTTTTCGCCAGTTGGCCGGGCATACCTCGCCCGTTTCATGCGCATGCTGCCAAGCTTCCAACTGCCGTATCAGTTCATTCACATTACGGCCCACACTGGGCGCCACCGTTTCCTCCGCCACGATCACCCCGTCCGGATTGACCAGAAACCGACCACGCAACGCCGCTCCTTCGCTGGCGATCCATACTCCAAATTTTCGACTGATTTCGCCCGTTGGATCCGCCCCGATAGTCAGGACAAAATCGGCCAGCAGTGGTTCCGTTTCCACGAAACGTTTGTGGCTGAATTTCGTGTCCGTCGAGATCGCCAGCACTTCCACGCCCATGGATTGTAAGACATTGTACTTCGCATTCATCGCCGCGATTTCCGTCGGACATACAAACGTAAAATCGGCGGGATAAAAACAGATCACCGCCCATTTCCCCTGATAATCTACGCTGCTGACTTTTTCATAGTGTCCCGTCTTGCCGTTATACGTTTCCATTTCAAACTCTGGCATCCTGCGCAATACCATTGTGGAACTCATGGATTTTCCCTTTCCTTCTATGGGGTGTTGTGTTTCGTTATTTTCCGTGGGCCCATCTTCTATCACCTTTACGCTGTCACATGGCATTGTAAACTCCTTTCCACTCTACGAACAATCTGGTAGAGTGTGCACTGCACACCTTGGTTCTATCGATTCTGAGTGAAAGTGCATAATGTTTCACACAATACAACGTTGATGGGTGGCGCCGCCAAGCGAGTCTGCGAGTTTGGGGTTGGCTCTATAAACCCAAATCTCGGGCGCCTTGCCCATCCATCTTATCTTCAAATTCTTCCGGCTTCAGAATTCTAAATTCTGGATTCTATTTTGTTTTTAACTTTTTACTCCTCTTTTTCTTCCAGATCCGCCAAACGTTTTTTGATCTCTTCCAGTTCTTCCTGGAGCGATTTCGCTTCGTTTTCCAGGAATTGTCGTTTCGACTGTGGGTCCGTTTGCGGATACGCCGGCCCATACCCATAAGGCACAGGTGCATAATATCCCGGCCAGGCGCCCCGGCCCATGCCGCGCCCGAAGCCGCGCCCCCGTCCGCGACCATACATCCCACGACTCCAGCCGCGACCGTAACCGCCGCCGTAGCCGCGACCCGGTATCGAATTCATATAGCCCGGTACGCCATAGCCGGCACAATATCCGGCCGCTCGACCCGTCATCGGTCCCATTCCCATCGGTCCTGTTCCATCGCCTCTAGGCATAATACACCTTCCTTTCTCATCTATACCCCCCACCACTCTTTTACCCTTTTACACTTCTACCCATTTACTCATCTACTCATCTACCCATTCACTCATTTCTCTCCTCTCTTTATCCTTTATCCTTCATCCTTTCTTCCACCCCGCCTCCCTCCCCGCCAACGACGCCTTCCCGGCTCTCTACACTTGCCTCGCGGTATGTCCGCCTCGATTTTCCTGTGTATCCGATATGACTGACATTCCGTGCAATGCTCTGGTCGTTTTACTCCAAAAGGAACCGAATAGTGCCGACCGCAATCCAGACAAATAAAAATCCGAAGCGAGGGAGTTTCCACATTCCCCCCCTTAAATACCAACATCTTACCTTGCAAGAGTGCCTCGGCCACCTTCCGATGCGCCCCGTCCAGCACCCGCCCGAACGTTGCCCGCGATATGCCCATTTGCTTGGCCGCCTCTTCCTGGTATAGCCCTTCCAGATCCGCCAGTCGCAGTGCCTCCAGCTCATCGAAGCCTAATTCCACTGCCGCCAATCCCCGCCCCGGCACGCCCGCCGGCTTGAAAGCCGTCGCCACCGGCTCTCCATCCACGTATCTTCGCTTACACGGTCTGGGCATTACTACTATTTACACTCCTCATACATTTAAAAAATACGCAACTCGTAACTTTTTATCCTTGCTCAATTATGAGCATATGCTCATATCGTCTCTTTGTCAATATCAAATTAAATTATTTTGGCATATTCTTATAAGTCACTATAATATAAGTACTTATGTTTACAATATCTTCACTTGTAAAGTGAATATAGTTGTCTGCATTCGTATTATTATTTCATAACGAAACCTTGGATCAATACCGGGCGAAACAAGTTCAAATTTTCCGGATATAACGATCATAGGTTTTGGGCAAAAGAGCGTTGCTGTGGAATTTGCACAATTTCCATGATGCCGTTTGCTCATCGTGCGTACATATCGTACGGTTTTTTATGATGGATAGTGGTCCAGGGACAGGTAAGGGACCACGATTCAGTCTGGCACCTCCTGAAACGGCTGTTGGGAAATTGGTTTTGAGGCAGCTTGGTTAATCTAAATCTTACGCATTTGCAGAAAGGAAACCGTACTATGAACAAACAAGTTGTCTCCCTGTGTGTGATCG
>CAZNQT010000475.1:0-4286 GCA_964574885.1 uncultured Pirellulales bacterium | reverse complement strand
TCTCATTGATCCTGGTTACTTCTTCACTGCGCGTAACCAGATCATTCTCCAGACGGCGGCGCTTCGTCAGGTCCTGACCGACGATGACATACCCCAGGAGATGCTGATGTACGTCCTGCACGGGGCAACTGGTCGCTTCGATATAATGAACCTCTTCCTCTCCGAATTCAAATGTCAGGGGCGACGGCAGGGCCGGGGAAGAATCCTCTCGGTTCATTATCGTTTTCAAATGATCGGCCAACGGGCCGGGAAACTGAGCGGTTGTCACCTCTAGGGAGTCCCAGGAGTCCTTCTGCCTCCAGTGTCGAGCCGTCCGATTGCAAAACGTAATTTCTCCCTGAGCATTCAGAAAAATCAAACCTTCCTTCATCGCGTTAATAATGGCCGTGAGTACATCTCGGGTTTGCGCGGCTTCGATCTCCTGGGCCTGCATACGTGATAGAACTACCAGGGTCAGATGTCTCGTCAGAATTACGGTTATGCCGATGGCGCCAAAGATCCATAATACATATAGGGGATTTTGCCAGAGACTTCCTGTCGCTCTAAGCTGAAGCGACGTATGCCCCAACCAACTCCAGCCTTTCATTTCCCCCATCGCCATCAAACCATACAATACTATTACCGACAGGACCGTACTCAGTGAAAGGGATCTTGAAAGGATGATGGTGGCGATGACAATGTGAAAAATGTAAAACAACGCAAAGGGATTTAAAATGCCCCCGGAAAAGTGGAGCAAGGCCGTAAGAATCACCAGATCAAATTCGATTTGGAATACCGCTATAAGAACATGCCTTTGGTGGTTCCGGGAAAATCGGGGATTCGATAGAAAATAATATACTAAATTAGCCGCGAATAATATCCCGGCGCAAATATAAATGGGCCGGCCCGTTTCCAGTACGGTAAACACCCGCGTACCCAAAAACGCTCCCAACACGATGGTCATCACCGCCAGCCAGCGAAGTCGGATCATCCAGATCATTTGTTCCTGCAACGACTCGCGGGCGGCTTGGGGCGTATCCCCTTGTTTACCAATAATGGATGGAAATAGTAAATCCATAGTTACTCTATTGGGCTGCCCGCCCTGGATCGAAAAGTTATAGGCTCGCTTATGCCCGTTGCCCACAGGCTAAAATGCCTACCGTACCACTAGGTTTATCATAGCCTTTCTTAATATAAGGGGCAACAAAAAAATTCTCAAAAACGAGAAATTTTCTTAAAATTTGGACCTGATTCTGGCTATTTTTTACATAAATACTTAAAAACAAAAGTCTTATGAATTTCTTGGATATGAGTATGGATCGGGGGGGATTATTTCACTTATTATGGCAGTTTTTGCAGAGTACGCCGCGTTCGAATGGGGCTGCCAGGTATTTCGGTCTGGCGCTGTATAAACTGTGGCAACTGCCGCATCCTATGCGACCATCGAAAAACCGTATGCGGGGATTGATTGCCGCTTGGGCCCGAAAACCACGGTTATTCCTACGAAAGACGTTCTCATAGACCATCCCGATAGGATGATTGGCGGATTGGCTCCCGTTGGATCTATCCGATCCCAGGGAGGGTTCACTGCGTACCGAGGCAGTGATATTGTCGTGACAACTTAGGCAGGTACGAGTTTCGCTATCAATATTCTGCAAACCATCGGCATAGAACATTGGTTGAGTTTCTGTTTTTCTCTGGCTAGTCAAATGAGCCTGGGTAGTGAATTGCCAGTGGGAATGTTGCACCACGGAACCCGCCATTTTGGTGTGACAGGAGGCACAGAATTCCATTCCCGTTTCGCGACGTAGAAAGTAAGGCCTGCCGTATTTCTCACCGGTCAGATCGTTCCATCCCTTCATACGCCCCACCTCGTCATGGCAGCTCAGGCAGGTAAGATAACCGCGGCGATCCAGGGGCATATCCTTCGGGATCGTTCCCATCGGACGGACTCCCAAAGGATGACTCAAGGCTTTATCAAACGTATGACACCCTCCCTGCGTACACGCCTGATTGATATCCACAAATACCTTACCTACCGAAGCCGGATTGTCCGCCGCCGGTTCGGTTACCTTCTCATGACATCTTTGGCAGGATCCTGAAAAGTGATGTATCGGTATAGGCAGGGTTTCCATGTCGCCGGATCCCCCGGTTCCTAACACCATCACAATAATCCCTATGGCAATTAAAATTCGCGGGCGGGAAATGGGGTGAGTCAGGAACTTAGTTTTGTGTAGAAATTTCCCCGAAAGGTTTCGTTTGGTTTCCCTGGATGTCATGGTCTGACGCCTCTCTTCTACGAATTCAGCTAAGCGTCCGGATCGCCGATCGGATAGTTTACTCCGTCAACGAACCATGCATCCTGGTGCTACGCATATCAGTATGTCCGACGGCCTCTTCATGCCTTCTGACAAAAAAACCGTACTACACTTAAATTATGCGAAACAAGGAGGTTAGAGGCAAATTTCCCGCAGGATAAAATAAGATTGTTTTCTTGGAGATGATAAGATAGAAGGGTTGTTCCAGCTCTTTCGCCCGATAACCGGTTCCGAATGGTTTTCACTCTTAATCAGGTCGCGTAGCTGTGCATACCGGGGAATAAGCGGGACAGGTTGACCCATAACAGCGTGATGATAATGGCCAATAACCCTATTAACGCAATGGTGCTATTCAACCAGGCATACTTTTTCCCGAACATATAGCGAAAATGTAAATATCCCAGATAGACCAGCCAGGAGACCAGGGACCATAATTACTTGGGATCCCAACCACAGAAATCCCCCCCCGCATAAAAGCCCCAATAGCTGCCCAGAATCAATCCCAGCGTCAAAAAAGGAAACCCAAAACAGATCATTCGATAGGTTGCCTGTTCGTATCCAACCAACTCCGGATTCGAAGGACCGGATGGTTTTACAATTTGTCCTATGGCCTGCACGGCTGCTTTGGCCATGAGTACGTAGGATAACATGTACACGGCTACGTGCGGGGCAAACAACCAGCTCTGCAATGCCGGCGGCAGATGCTGAGGTTCGGCGTGAAAAATAAATCCCGCCGGAAACAGAATGATAAATCCGATCAGCATATCCGCCCCTTCAGCGCCGATTTGTAACACCCGACGACAAAACAGCGTGATCGGCGGCAGGAGCATCCCCAGACATAAAAATACCTCGAACATATTCTGTAACGGAATATGCTTCACGTGCTCCCAGCGATACCCAAATGCAATGGCAGCAAATACAAAGCCCGCATAGTAAATAATTCTGCCTTCTTTTTTTTGCCGGGCGATGGTAGCTAGGAATGCCAGCATATAGACCGCCATCGTAGTATAGACCAGATACCCTTGTACTGTGTACTTAATTTCCATTCGGACTCCGTTTTTTATAATAATTGGGAATATGCCGCAACCAGCACTGCCAGAATACCCCCACGCAAAGCGCCCAATAGCCCAAAAACACCAACCACACCCCCGTATCCGATACCACGTGTAACAACGTGTACCAGTGAGGTTGGGGGCCTCGGGCCGTCTGGATTACGCTGTGGCCATACGAAGTTTGATAAAAATGATAACCCCCATAATGCAGAGGCTTGTTTACCTCGATCACTTCCCGTTTTTGCACATGATTCTGGGGATCCAGAACTACCAGGTCGCTATAGTAGTCTTTGATGCCCACTTTGGGGCCTACCTCATATACGAACTCAAAGCCCAGCGCCCCCGTCGGATGCGGCGAGCCGGGGGGAAACACATAACCGCTCTCTTTCCTCCCGTCGGTCCACTTCAGTTCGACCAGCAAAGCGGGATTCTGCTGGTCGCGCGGACGATCTGTTATCCGATCCGTCACCTTTAGATTCCGAATCACCCGCTTCACTCTCACGTATTCCAAAGGCAGAGGAATGGATTCCTGGTCAAAACGCTTTTCCTCTCCCACGACCGCCGGGATCTGCCACGTTAGCACTACGTTCGGATCGTTTCCGGAAACATGTGAATCCATTCCGGAAGCCGCTACCATCCCGGCGTGCGGATTCGTTGGCCCACCTGCCGACGCCCTGCGCGCCAGGCTGGAGTCATAACGAATGTGAAGTATCCCGGGATCCCAATGGTACTCGATCCAGAAATCCTCCGCACGAAGTCGAAAAGGTAATTCCCCTTTTTCATTTTCTTCTTTCAGAGTCTGATCGAGAACGATGTCATCGCTCTCACCTTCAAAGATAGCCATATACCCATCCGGAATTTTATCTTTCGCCAGCAATTCATGTCCCCGTTCGGAACTCCACATCGATCCCAGTAGAATCAAGATACAACCCAGATG
>CAZNQT010000474.1:0-4290 GCA_964574885.1 uncultured Pirellulales bacterium | reverse complement strand
CCCATCATACTCTGCGATGCTACCAAGTCCCCCACGTAGTAATCCCGCACCACGTATGGCTCTTTGAGCTTTCCTTCCACATCGACTTCTAATACCCCTTTATCGACGTTCCACGCCAACTTTTCACTTGCCCCGCTGCAGGCATATGCCAACACGGCGTCAATCACCTTTTCCGCCGGTACATTATTCAGCCTCAATGTAATGAGGGTGTCTTCGTCAATACCGGACTGTTGCAGCGAAGGCCAATACACAATCAAATTTATACCCAATTGACTGCGTAGATCCCGCATGACATCCCGAAACGCCGCCTCCTGGAAATCTACCGTCATCCGCTTGGTATCGAGCAAGCGGAATACCGATTCTGACTGTTGATCTGCACTACTGCCCGTCATACCCGCCGCTCGCTTCAGATTGCTGTTGATCACTATTTGGCTGGAAGGCCCCGTTTTCGCTCCCTGAACCGGCCGGACGATGCTTTTTACACTTTTCTCACCCTGCACACCCTTCTCACTCTTTAAGGCCGGTTTAAGCGCACTGATAGACGTATTTGCCTTAACTTCTTTGGCTTTTACATTCGCCTGCACCACGCCGCAGATCACCTGCGTTTCAGTACCCTTCGTTGTTCCCGAGGGCGCCGCCCAGAGGCACGTCTCGGCAAACGAAAGCCCCAGCCCCAAAATACTCAAAACGGCCAGCTTTAAACCTAAATCATTACCAGAAAACGACTTGAGTTGATTTGACGACCCGTCCCTCATGGCATGCACCTCTTCTTTCACCCCCACTACCACGGAAATTATACCCCAAATTCTCCCCCAAGGCAAACTTTGCCTTCATACATAGACGTTCCAGCTAAAACCAGGTTAAGGAAATTATGGCCGAATTTGGTAAAATATTTGCGAATTTACTCGTTTTTCCCTGATTTTTCCCTCTATTTTCAGAGATTCCACGAATTTTACCACCTCATTCACATGCATACCCAGCCCCTGAGCTATATCATTCACCGTGCAGGGCCTGCGTTGCAACATGGTCAGGATATCCTCGCTGCGGCCTTTAAATTCGGCTGTCTGGGTATGATCCGTGGCGGCGGTGATGATTTCCACGGTCGGTGCTAATCCACGCTCGCGGAACTGATCGGCTATGCGCTCTAATTGCTCCATATCTACCGCCAGGGCGGATTCTTCGGTTGGAGGGCGGGTGACGGTGTTGAGTTGGATGCGATTGGGTTTGTTTTGTAAAATACAATCAGCGATATTATCCAACTCTTCCTCAGATGTGTTAAGTCCTTGCAGCATAAAGACTTCCAGCCAATATGCCCCCTGGTACTCCCGGCGCAGCGCCGTCAAACCTTCCATGAGCCGGTTAAAGGAGATTTGGGGGTGGGGACGGTTGATTTTTTGAAAAACCTCCTCGCTACCAGCATCGAGACTGGGCAGGATCAGGTCGGCCTGGAGCAATTCCCGGCGGACCTCGACTTGCCAGAGAAGGGAGCCATTGGTGATAATAGCTACGGGGATGTCGGTCAGGTCCTTTATCGCCTGGATAAGCTCGGCGATAGGAGAAAACAGGGTCGGCTCACCGGAACCGGACAGGGTGATATAGTCCGGCTGAGTGGCGATCTTTTCCTTCAACTCTGCCACTACCGCATCCAGGGGCACCCATTCCTTTCGCTCGATGGTTTTGCACGTGGTTTTTCCTACCTGGCAGTAGATACAATCGAAGGAACAGGTCTTGGGGGGCACTAGGTCCACGCCCAGCGACCGTCCCAGCCGCCGCGACGGAACGGGGCCAAAGATATAGGATGGTTTTTCCATACTCTTATTCTAGGAGAAATTCCGGACTTTCTCAACCGAATCGGCTACTTCTTCCGTTTGGTATAGTGTATATTTGAAAGCATGATTTATATTACATCGGAATATTGATGAATCAGCGAAAAGCGAGTTGAATATAATTATGTTCGATCTCAGAGAAATAAAAAGAAGAAATCTGATATTTGCGTTTATCAGCGTGTGCGTCAGTATAGGGCACGCGGCGAATATTGATTGGGATAACCGCACATTGACGCTGGTTCAGAAAGATGCCGCCTATGGGCGTATGATCAGACTAACGTCGGGAGAAATTCTTTGCTGCTATGAGTATTCGGCGAAAGTATATGTTCGCACGAGTACGAACAACGGTAAGACATGGCATCCTATGACTCTTGTCGCCCAATATTCCCACGGCCACGCTGCCAACCCAGAAATCATACAACTGCACAACGGGGTTGTATTTTGTTTCTACAACGAACGCCCGCGCAGAAGTGAGCAGCCCTATACCATCATGACTTTAACAAGTAAAGACCGGGGACGGACCTGGTCGGCGCCCCGGCAACTCTATCGGGCGGGCCGGGAATTCGAAAACGGCTGTTGGGAGCCAGCCGCCATTCAGTTGCCCGACGGCGAAGTGCAACTATTTTTTACCAATGAAGGACCTTATCGATCGACAAATGAACAGGAAATCACCCTGATACGGTCTTTCGACCATGGCTCGTCGTGGAGCAAACCCGAGAGGATTTCGTTTCGCGCCGGTCATCGGGATGGAATGCCGGTTCCCTTAGTCCTGCGAGATAAAAAAGGGATTGTGGCAGCCATTGAAGATAATGGGCTAAACGGAACGTTTAAGCCGGTCATCCTATACACCTCCCTGACGGATATTTGGCATACCGGTTGTATCGTCGGGAAACACCCACGGCGCTGGAGCGCACTTAAAACAGATTTGCCGGCCACGGTGTATGCCGGGGCGCCCTATCTATGTCAATTACCCTGTGGCGTTACCCTTCTTTCCGTCCAAAGTAACGAGGGTACGCGAACAAAGCCTCAAATGGTGGTGTATCTCGGCGACAGCGAAGCGAGAAATTTTGCCGACAAGTCCATCCCTTTCGCGATACCTGCCAATACTCGGGGGGTGTGGAATTCCCTTTTTGTTAAGGGGGACAACACGATAACCGCACTGAGTACGACTACGATCAAACAGGAACGAGGACTCTGGGCTATCGATGGTAATGTCCGGTGAATGGGTGGATCGGAATCATCCGCATACTCCTTCGAAGATGATTATCCTGGACATGGATAGTTCGGAAATCCCACCCATGGCAACCAGAAAGGTTCGGCTTACAACGGGCATTTCGGCTATACCCGTTATCATCCTTCTTCGCTCTTCCAGGTCTGTATATTTATCTGGAAGCGGAGAATTGTTTTTACGTCATTCGGTTGGGATAGTGCGTTCCAACGTTTTTCGGATTAGGCAAGATAGGTAATTATTGGCAGAAACCCAACGGGATTAGTGAAAATTATGGTGTTTTCTAACCTATATTTTAGTATAATGGAGTCGTAGATTTTAACGTAAAGAATCATTCATGGGAAAATACATTGGTTTGAATTTCAGAGGGGAAATACCAGTTCATCTATTAAGGAGACCGAAAATGAAAGGGATAATGCTTTTCTTAACGCTCTTGTGTGTCGTTTGTTCTTCGGCAACAGCCAGCACCGTTGCTTATTGGCGATTTGAAGAAGGCCCAGCCGGTGCGCAAGTACCCAAGACTACTCCGGGTGTGACTTGGGAACCATCGACGGCGGACAGTTCCGGAAACGGCTATGATTTGTCAGTCTGGGATGAGGGCGGCGCCGGATATGTCTATCGCAGTGAAGTTGCCTATTCGGCGGTTCCTTTAACGGGTGCTACCAATAATTTCAGCGTGAAGAATTCCGGCGGTTGGCCGGCGATGTGGACGGATCCAACGGCTGCGATCAGCACTAGTACCTATGCAGCATTTACCATTGAGGCCACCTTCAAGCTGGAAAACGGTGGGTATCGCACGATCGTCGGTCGTGACTCGCAAGGAACGGCAACGAATGGCGACAACACCGATGGAAACCTGGCGGCCCTGTATTTCCAGGCGATGCCGGACAATGCCCTGGCCATCAAGTTCTGTGATGTTTCCGGGTACTGGCACGAGGCGATTTCGAACACGAATGCTTTCACGAGTTTTGACTACCCCTCAGATCCGGATGGTCTTTTGGCGCCCTGGTACAGTATGGCAGCGGTCAGCGATGGTTCGACGCTGTCGCTGTATCTTTTGGAGCATGGTTCGGGAATGGGTTATCAGCTCGTTGCGCAGACGGATATGACGGTTGTCAATCCCAGTCCCGACACGACGTTGACAGTCGGTCTCGGCAGCGGCAGCGACTGGACAGCGGGCGAATGGAGCGTAGGTCGCGGGATGTATGCGGGTGGACACACGGATCGTGCCTGGGG
>CAZNQT010000473.1:0-4307 GCA_964574885.1 uncultured Pirellulales bacterium | reverse complement strand
GTGTTGCCGTTAAAACGATTTAGGGTCGGTTCGAAGGCGAGGGCGAGGGAGTCGGCGTCGCGGAGTTTTTTGTCCCATTTGGCCTTGCCGAAGGCGACGGCACGCAGGATGCCGCCGGGCCTCAGGTGGGCCTGTGGATCGTCGGCATCGGCGACCATGAACTGGAGGTGGTCGTTTTTGGCACCCATCCGCCGAGGTGGGCCTACCAGTTTTAAATTGGAGGCGGTCAGCAGCACTTCGGGATTGCCGTTGCCGAAGGGGCCGAGGCGCTCGATCATCTCGAGGACCTTGACATTCAGGTCAGCGAGCCTGACCTCGGCATCGACCTGCAGAATGCCCTGCAGGTCGTGCGTGGAGAGGTGCTCGCAGGCGTACCGGTTGAAATCGTGACGGAGGGACTCGATGTTCTCCGGTACCAGGTTGAGTCCCGCGGCCATGGCGTGGCCGCCGAAACCGGTCAGATGCTGTGAGCAGGATTGCAGGGCCTGGCAGATATCAAAACCATCGATACTGCGGCAGGAGCCCATGGCTTTATCCCGGTCGAGGGAGATGACGACGGCGGGTTTATGGAATTTGTCCACGAGGCGGCTGGCGACGATACCGAGGACACCGCCGTGCCAGTGGTCGCCGGCGACGACGATGCCGTGCCAATCGTCTTTGTGCATCCCCAATGTCTTGACCTGTTCGGCGGCTTCCTCGGTGATCTGTTTTTCGACCTTGCGGCGTTTTTGATTCTGGCTTTCGAGGTAAGCGGCGATCTCGCGGGCGCGGACGGGATTACTGCGGGTGAAGAGTTCGACGGCGAGTCGGGCATGTCCCATGCGGCCGGCGGCGTTTAAGCGCGGGGCTAACCGGAAACCAATGTGAGCGCTATTCAGCGCGGCGCCGGTTAAACCGGAAGCCTCGATCAGGGCACGGATACCGCAGTTGTCACTGGCGGCCAAGCCGGTCAGGCCATAATGGGCCAGTATCCGGTTTTCCCCCTGGAGGGATACGATGTCGGCGATGGTGGCGAGGGCGGCCAGGCCGGTGGCGGAGACCAGGAAATCACGAAATTCCGGTTTGACTTTCTGCGCTTCGGAAAAGTTCTGGGCCAAGGCCCAGGCAAGTTTGAAGGCGACGCCGGCGCCGCAAAGGTCCTTGTAGGGATACTCCTGGCCCGGCAGATCGGGATGCAGGATGGTAAGGGCCTGAGGTAACTCGCCTTCGACCTGGTGGTGGTCGGTGATGATCAGGTCGATGCCTAATTCCGCGGCGAGTTGGGCGGCTTCAAAACCGCCGATCCCGCAATCGACGGTGATGATCAGGTTGGTCTGCTTCTGGGCCAACTGTCGGATGGCGTCAGTGTTCAGGCCATAGCCTTCCTCGATACGGTGGGGGACATAGTAGTCCACTTCGACGCCGGCCCGCTGGAGGCACTGCCAGAGGATGGCCACACCAGCGATGCCATCGACGTCGTAATCGCCGTAAAGGACGATTTTTTCCTGGTTTCGAACGGCTTGGCGAATTCGCTGGACGGCCTGGGGGATTCCGTTCAGTTGCTGTGGTTCGATCAGGTGGTGGAGCGAGGGCTGGAGGAATTTCTGGGCGGGTTGGAATTGGGTGACGCGACGATTATAGAGCATTTGAGAGATGAGTTCGGAGACGCGGAGCTTTTTCGCCAGTTCCCGGCGTTCGGGCCAGAGGGATTGAATCTGCCAGAGTTTTTCAGTTGGTTGTTCTATTACCGTTTTGGTCGGCATGTAGGACTCCGTTCCTGACATATAGCCACAGAGGTCACAGAGAAATTTTTATTTAGGCATTCTAACAAAACCTTACAACTTGGCTTCTGGATTCCCGCTTTCGCGGGAATGACATAGTTTTGTTAGAGCCTATTAATATAACATTCCTTGTTTGCCTTACTACATAAAGCCCACAAAGCACAAAAGGTTTTGCCAAGAATATTAAAATCGAAATTGGCAGAAGAATCAAGGATGATTATTTATATTCGCCATGCTCAAGCAGACTTGAGCATGCCACCCGGAATTTGTCATGCTATGGTTCACTTTGTTCGTTAGAGCGTGCCATCCTGACGGCATTATGATATTAGAAGGATTTTTCCCTCGCCGATTTTTTTGTTGCCTTCGAAAATAATAACTTCTGAACCTTCCGTTAATTTTCTTTTACAAACATCAAGTAACATAGGCGATAAAATCACTTCATAGGGAATATTGAACCTGAAGTATTTCAAATCTTTATCGGTACTTTCGATTAGACATGAGGTAAGTATATCATCCACATGTAATTGGGGATGAAAACCTGATTCTGGAGGATTTATGCGTCCATCATTATCGGGTCCCCAAAATGTTACTTCAGCTAAAAACACAATAGATATCCACTTAAGATTTCATAGTTGGAAGTGAATTTCGATTTATATTTATTGGTTTATTCATTCCGTATTCATACGCCCGGAAGCTGGACCAAAACCATTCATCCGGATGATTCACTAAACCTTGTCTTACCGGATTACGATGTAGATAATTTAGTTTTTCATAGATTTCCTCCACCGAATAGATATTTCGGTCATAACCGCCGCCGCGTTGCCAAAAGCGGATAACTTGAGTATAAGTAGGGGTGGCATGCTCAAGTCTGCTTGAGCATGTCTTTTTGCGTAACCAGTTACTCGCTTTTCGGGCTATGGGTTGTTTAATGGATTTTAGGATTTCACATATTTTCCCGCCATGCTGCGGCAAGATCAATAAGTGTATATGATTTGGCATGATGACCCAGCCCCAGAGTTCGAACTTGTGTTTTGCGCGCGCTTGGAATAAAGCCTCGATAAACCACTTGCGAGTTCTGTCTTTTCTGAGATAGTTTTTATTCTGATGGCAGGAGAAGGTTAGATAATGCGCCTGGCCCGGAAGGTCGTAATGTTTGATTTGTTTTCGATATCCTTTTGCGATTTTCATGATTCACCATGCTCAAGGGTACTTGAGCATGCCACCCGAATCAAACATAATTTTAGATAACCTGTTTGCGTTGTCAGCATTCATCATGCTCAAGCAGACTTGAGCATGGAGAAAAATCAAGAAAAATTCAACCGTCTATTTTCGTTTTCACTATTTGACATGCTCAGGCTGCGTCAGAGCATGGCATCCCACGGACGTAGAAAATGACGAATATCGAATAACGAAGAAAGAGTAAGGGAAGAATCCCCGAGTCAAACGCGGGAGTAACTATTACAGGTTGGTTGGTGTTCGCCATGGACAAGTAAAAACTTGTCCATGCCACCCGTCGGGGGTTAACATGTTAGCAAGTTGTATGAATATCGGTTTTCGTACAACAGTTTTATTGGTCAGGTTCCCATAAGCCATTCGGAGGCCAGGATGGCAAAGTCTTCGAGATCGACGGCGCAGTCGCCGGTGAGGTCGGCGCGCAAGCTGCAGATGCTAGTAAGTGAGAGGTTATCCCAATAGATGTCGTCATCGGATTGGCCATTACAGAGTATTCTGGTATTTACAACATCAATGAGTTGTCCTCTTTTCCAGACGCCGCCGTCGTCACTGCGGGGGAGAGGGTGCTGCGAGACATCCTCGGTAACGCCATCGACGGTGATGGAGACATATCGGTCGTTATACTGATCGATCACCACCGTAACGGAATGCCAGGCGTCCCACTCCAAGGTTCTGGCGTTTGAGGGGGTATAGACATAATTATTATTGGAGCCGTTAAAGGCGGCAAAATCGAGATCGAGTTTCCGGTCTTTTTTCAGGGCGCCATTGCCGCTGGAAACGGTGAAAGCCACAATCTCATATCCCGGATGCGGTCCGCCCCAGACCCTGAAGGGTGCGGAATAAAAATCATCGGTGTTGGGATCGCTGGTGTGGGCGTAAAAATCGACCTGTAAGGTAATCAACAGGAGGCCGTTAATATCCACGGACGGCGTAATATTACGCGAATCCTCTATTTGGGCCCAAATCCCATAGTCGTGGTCCACATGTTCATGGAGGGCTCGACCGGTATTGGCGACGGCGTCCTGGATCTCACCGAGGGAACCGGAATCGGGATCCTGGGAGACATAATACCAATAATCCTGTTCCGGCACACCGGGGTGATGCTGAAGCGGACCAAGGTCAAGGGCGTCGAAATTGGTTTCGTAAACAACCTGTTGTGCCTGTGCCGACATGGGGCCCGCCAGCAATCCCAATACGACCAATCCTAGAAACAGTCTGGTTACCATCTTCATCGCATTCTCCTTTTCTAAGACCTTGTTATCAGGGCGACCACGTGGGATCGCCCCTACGGTAAAATGGTATGCACAGCATACC
>CAZNQT010000472.1:0-4326 GCA_964574885.1 uncultured Pirellulales bacterium | reverse complement strand
CGCGGTAGCGGCCCACCTAACGGAGAAGGTTTTTTTACCCGGAACCCTGGACCCGATACCCTAGCCCATATTATAACCAATTTCCCGACAGACCGCATATACTTCCCGTGCCGTCCGATCCCAGCCGCAATTCTCCTCTGCATAACGACGGGTTCGAGACGCCATACCATTGATTCGTTGGGGATTTTCCAACCAATGGCGTATGGCTTCCGAATAGGCTCTGACATCGGCGCAGGGAACGATAAATCCAAATTCCATTTCTTTCAGAAATTCAAAACCTCGGATTGCCGTCGCTATTATAGGTTTACCGCAGGCCAGATAAGCAAAAAGCTTTATCGGTGAAACGCCGATTCGTGCATTACGTTGCTCCGTAAGAGGCATGGCACAGATATTCGCGAGACTGATATACAAGGGCGCCTGCTTATATGGCACTCTGCCCGTAAAGATCACACGAACGCGTTCGGGAAGATTGGTTGCCTCTGTCTCCAATCGTGTCCGCTCGCTGCCGTCGCCGACGATGAGCAGAACTATCCTTCGTCCGGGAAACTCTAATTGCCCCGTCGCTTGAATCAAGGTAGTAATGTCCTGCCAGGGTTGTAATCCCCCCAGGTAAAGAATCACCGCATCTTCAACTGCGAGGTTATATTTCGCACGTAATGCCTGTTGCTCTGCCGGATCAACCTCAGGCCTGAATAATCGCAAATTTACTCCGTTCGACACGACGGTCATCCGTTCCGTTGGTACTCCGTACTCGTCCCGCAGAATATCCCGTATCCCCTCCGTAACGCAGATCACCGCGTCCGCCTTCCGCGCCGTTGTCCGTTCCGCCCATTTCCCAATCGTACAAACCAGCCGCGCCGCCCACGACCCGAAAATCATCTCGCTCTCGTCCGCCCGCAATCCGTTCACCTCGAACGCCACCGGCAGCCGAAATATACCTCGTAGCGTCGTAAACCAGCAGCCCAGCAAAGCATCCCGCGTATAAAGAATATCAACGTCGCGACGCAAACGCAGTACCTGATAAAACACCCGCAGCACTAGATACATAAACGTTAATAACCGCGTAAATACGCCCCGTGATATAATCCGTCCCGCATCGACCGCCTCCACTCCTTCTAATGCTTCCTGCGGACTACCCGACCCTATCAGCGTCACCTTAATTCCGCAGCGCGCCCATTCCTTCGCCACCTCCGTAATATGAATCACGTCCCCGCCCGTTCCCCCCAGCTTCGTTAACGTCGCATATACGATGTGCATTTTGTCTTACTTTAATCCAATAACCTTCGCACAATTTTCAGTAGTATATCCCGATTGGCTTCTGCGCAACAGCCTGTAGCGGCCTGGTGCGCGTTTTGTTTGTAGCGCGTAATATCTTCCGGCCCCAATGAATTCAATTTCACCGCCATCGCTTCTACCGTAAAATCATCCGCCACCACCCCGCAGTCGTACTCTCGCACTACCCGCGCCATCTCCGGCGAAGGCCAGATCGCTATAGCCAGTCGAGCTTGAATAAATTCAAAAAATTTATTGGGCAGAGCCATGCGATAGTTATACGCCCCCGGCCATAAAAGAAATAGGCCTATATCATATTCATGGATCTTCCGGGCGATCTCCGGCATCGACACCGGATCCCGCCAGCGGATCCGCTCGTGTCGCCGAGCCAGGTGATTCAACTCCTTATAGTACCGAGGATTCGAATTGATCAGAATCAAATCCAGAGTGAAACGATCCTCCAACATATCCATCAACCGAATCATATTTTCAATTCTCCGCGACCGGTGCAAACCTCCGTGATGTATCATTCGAATCCGATCGGCTTCTGTTGGGGAAGGCGCCAGCTCTTCATAAAACGGAGCGCTGGTTATTACCTCGCACCGAACGCTGTAATTTTTCTCGTATTCTTCCGCTATCCCCGGACATACCGTTGTCATCGCATCCGCCTCTGGCAGATACCTTCGGCAGAGTGTGTCCCAATAGGTTCCATAAAAAAACTGGAAAAACCAGTCGTCATCGAAATGACGCGGCTTGTACTCGTGTGCATCCAGAAATAATTTTACGTGCCGTTTCTTTGCCAGGCGTACCGCGAGGGGCAGGGTTTCCAAATCGTTGCATAGAATTAAATCAAACTCTTCTTTGCCTAATACTTCCTCTGCCGCCCGCACCATCTGCGAACTCCAGTACACCCGCTCGAAACGACCCGCCTTCAATAAACATCGATCCCAATTCCGTTTCCAGAATGGATTACGCCCACCGGGAATCTGTATATACCGCACCCCCGGAATCTGAGGATCTCCCAATCCTGCCGCCGTCACCGCGTACTCTTCTTTTAAAAACTGGATCTGACGATAGACCCGCGGATCCCGTCCCAGATCCGAAAACGCCACTATCAATATCCGTGCCTTATCCGTTTGCATGTCAATACGACTTCCACTCCGGGCGGAATATCTCAAACGTCCGCCTCCGATTATCCCTAAAACTGGGCCTACCTTTTATATTCGGTAAAACGTGTCCAGTATCCACTCCGTTACGTCCACGCACTCTGTCAGCATCGCCTCCCGCTTTTGCCTCCATTGTTCCTTCAGGTCCTCCTGGGCCAACCAATGATCCAGTTTGGACATGAGGTTAGGGAAATTTTGCAAAACAAACCCATTTGTCAGCCCGTACCTCTCCTCCAGTTCCGCCGGTACCGTCAGCCGGCCCACGAATGTATTGCACCGCAGCGACGGCGTCCCCAGCACCGCCGCCTCAATCGTCATCGTCTGACTGTCCCCCACCACGATATCCGCATACGCCAGGACGTCAAAGATCCGATCCGCCGGCGTTGGCAGCAGATATGGCTCCAGGTCCGCATCCACCGTACTTTCGGCGCTGATGAACACCCGCCCATGTTGACTCAGTCGGTCCACGATCTGTCGGGCCTGCGCCGTGCTCAGGCCTGACTCGCCGATATCATGATGCGCCGTCAGCGCTACCAGCCGAACCAGAAAATAACGTTCGTTCTCCCCGACGCCGAGGGCCTTGTGAATACACGGATCAGGTTCAAATCGGTTCGGATGCAGGTACGCCAGTTCGTGATACCCCGGATACGTCAGCCGTTTGGCGCTGGTATCTTCGAAACCCAGACACGCCGGCGTCGCGACGAAGTGCGCAATCGGATAACCCAGCTTAGCGTAGATCGGTACGATCTTGGCGTCATCCTCCACGAACATAATCGACTTCGCCCCCGTCGCGCGCGCCGCCGGTCCGATGGAGATCGACGTACCCGCCATGATGTCGATTCGCTTCTTTTGCGCCAGCCGCATCGCCAGCCACGCCGCCTGTAAAGTCTCCTTGGCCAGTACGGTGAGCGAACTGCGCTTTTTGCGCGGAATCAGGTGCACGGGCCAATCCGTCTGCGCCAGCAGTTCCGGCAGACAGTCTTTTTCCCGCGCGATGATCTCGACCTCGTTGCCTGCTGCCAATAGTTCCGTAATCACGTGCCGGAACAGATGAAAATGAGCCGGATGCAGCAGGTCGAATAATACCCTCATTCAAAAATCCTCAGGTCCTTAAATTGCCTCAGTTTCGTCACTAGAATAAGCATCGAGGCCAAAACTTTCAAGCGTATATCCCTGTCATCGGTAATTGCAGCTAATTTGATGTAAAAAACAATTCAAAGTTAAAGAGCGCAGGATGACCACAGAGATTCCATCGAGGGTTATCAAGGAATTGTATTAGAAGATAGATGTTCCTTGGAGGTGTGATTTATACATGAGGGAATATAGGCGCCAAACCGATCATGGTTGGTTCATCAGACTCAAGCCTGGCTCATTTGATCGTTACCGTAGGTAATATATTCAGCGAGTCCCCAATTGGTCACGAGCGCCAGAGCCTGTTCCTCGCAGTCCTTCGAGGCTCCAAAGGTCGCTTCCAGTAAAGATTTATGTTGCAGCCAGGCGCGGGCAATATTGATGGTAACGGTCTTGCAAATATCCTTCTTCCCCAAAGTTTCCGATAGCACAATAATCCATTCGCATTTCGTGTTGAGAAGGTGAAAACACAATCCTTCCGTAACGGAAATGAATTGACATTGTTTGCAGGCGAATTCCATTACGTCCCGGGGGAGTTTCGATATAGTTTCCGCAATTGTGGATTGCGTATTCCAGCAATTACCGATATAATTCAGGCAGTATTCGATCCAGCCGGGGCTGTTTTGGTATTTCTCGTAATACTTGTTAGCTTCGGCCCTCAGGATGTTCTCGATTTTTACGTTCTGATTTTCCATCGTGCTGCTTCCTTCATTCCCTGGGATTCTTTTTCAAATTCTATGATCGGAACGAATAATGG
>CAZNQT010000471.1:0-4344 GCA_964574885.1 uncultured Pirellulales bacterium | reverse complement strand
CTTCCAGATTACCCGTCGTTCATCCAGTCCCTTGGCCCGTGCGGTGCGGATGTAGTCGCTTTCCAAAACATCGAGCATACCCAGGCGAGTCAGACGAGCGATATAGGCCATGAACGGCAGTGAAAGAGTGAGCGCGGGCAGCCAGAGTTGGGATAATTTCCCCCAGCCGCCGACCGGAAACCAGCCCAGCATGACCGCAAAAAAGATCAGTAGGGCCGTTCCCGTCACAAAGGTCGGTAAAGAAATACCGATCAATGCCAATCCCAGGGAAGTGTAATCGAACCAACTGTTTCGCTTAACGGCACTGACGACGCCTATGGGCACTCCCAGGATGGTAGCTAAAAACATTGCCGTCAGACCCAGACCAACGGAAACCGGCAGAGCAGCGGCGACAATCTGGTTGCAGGTCCAGTCGCGATACTGCCAGGACGGCCCCAGATCGATCAGGGGAGTGACCGATCCTTTGTCACAGACATACCGAACCGGACCCAGCAGATTGATCAGATAATCCCGGTAGAACGCCCAATTGTCGTCCATCTGGTAACGAGCTTCGATAGCCCGCTGGACTTCGGGAGAGATATTCCGCTCGCTCTGGCCGACGAAGGGATTGCCGGGAATGGTAACGGCCATCAGAAAGGTGATGGTATAGATCGCCCAAAGCAGAACCGGGCAAAGTAATAGGCGTATGGTTATATGTCGCCCCATAGTGAATTTAAATTATACTCAGTTCTCAGTTTTCAGAAATATTTGATCCGTATATATAGCAGAGGTAAAGTTTCACCATTCATTGGATTTTCGTCATTCATCATGGCACAGAATTAGTATATTGAACCGCAGGACGAATGTCAGTAAAATTATTATCAATGGGTATGGACAGCATAGGGGCCTTGTTTTACCGAATCCAGGAAAGGATCGTTATGGAAAAGGAAGAACTGTACCAGGAGATTCTTAAGCGGGCGCAGGACGGCAAGATCGCCTGTCGGCAGTGTTTTGAGGTGGCCCAGGAGTGTAACGCCTCGCTGAAGGTTATCGGGGATGTCTGCAACGAAAATGAGATACGGATTCGGGCCTGTCAGTTGGGCTGTTTTAAATAATATGCCCTGAACCGCCGCTTCCCCTTAACGTTTGCAGAGGTCTCGAAACCACAGCGAAATTATTTTGCCTTTTTTGGATTTGTCAATCGCGCCACCAGAAAATCTTCAAAGGCGCCCATGTTTTTCCAGGCGGTGGCGACTTTCATTTTCTTGGCCGTCGGATCGATACGAGTGTAGCCTTCGTCATCCACCCGGATTCCCAGGATTTCCATTTTGGTAAATTTCTGATCCATAGCCAAATAGACGGCCACCGGATCGAACAGCGTACTGCTGCGGGAATCCGATACGTCTTTGTCACGCTTTTTACTCCAGATGCGATAATTTTCGATGATGGTCGCGGCAATCGGATCCTTCGAGTCGCGCACTTTTCTATATTTATCCCCCGTTAGATGGACCAGGCCGCAGGTATCCAGCGGAGTTATCGTGATATCCCAGGGCGCCGACAGGACCTTTTGGCAGGCCTTGACGTCGGCACGAACATTGTATTCCGCGGATATTTTCTTATTACCTCCGTATCCCAGACGCACGCTCCCCTGCATACCGACAAAGCGGGCTTTGGCGGCGATTTTCGGTTCACGTTTCAAAGCTTCCGCCACATTTGGTAAAGGTCCAACCGCAATGACGGTAATGGTCTCGGGCGATTTCATAATCGTATTGATAATTGCCTGAACGCCGTCTTTATGGATCTTACCGGGAAAGGATTTTAAATCGTAATCCTTTACCCAGTCCGCCTGCGATCCCACACCCTTGGCATTCACGTTCAGACCGATACCGACGGGGATATCTGTTCGACCGGCGCGTTCGAGAAATTTACAGAACAACTTGGCACGATACTCGGATTTGCCCTGGTCCCCCACCACGAGCTTCACGTCGAACTCCGGCGACTTGAGGAGGAAACCCAACGCCCAGGTGTCGTCGATATCATCCCCGATATCGGAATCGTAGATCACGGGAGTGGCCTTGGCGTACGCGGAAGGTACGGAAAATACTATACCTAAAACAAATAACAAAGATAGAAACAAAGTTACATTCGAGGTAATTAGTAGTTTACCGTTCATAACAAATCCTTTCCTGAACAAGACTATGTTTATTTTTCCTATCAGAAGATTAATTTTCAATACCTTGCCGGGCGGAAATTCCCTGTCGGTAAGGATGTTTCACCTCCTCCATCCGCGTGACCAGGTCGGCCGCTTCCATTAAATCGGCGCCGGCGCCGCGACCGGTCAGAACCAACTCGATGTGTTCGGCCCGCGCAGCCAATATTCGTTTGACGTCCTCCCAGGACGCAAGTTGTTTCTCCAGGCATATCACCAGTTCATCCAGGATCATCAGATCGTAGATTCCTTCATGGGCGATTTGGGTAATTTGCGCCAGCTTATCAGCAATTGCAATTTGCATACGTTCCTTCTGCTGCGGATCACGCTCACTGTCATAAAGATTCCAGTCTTGTTCCACCTGTTCAAAGGTCAATCGATCGGCAAGCTGCCGGGCGAGTATCGACTCGCCGGTGACCCGGCCCGATGGTTTGAGAAATTGACAAATATAGACTTTCCCCCCCCTGCCCAACATGCGCCAGGCCAAGCCGAACGCGGCCGTCGTTTTGCCCTTGCCGTTGCCGGTATAAACCTGCACCAATCCTTTTTTAAGAATGGACAAATTCCAACTCCCTACATCGATCGTTCTCATTCCGGCGCGATAAATCCTGCCCTGCTATTCGATGCCCAGTTTCTTTTGAATCTCTTCGAGAGGCACTTCTTTGGTTTCCGGCATGACAAACAATACCCATAAAAGCTGCAGGACCATCATGCCGGCGTAAAAGCCAAAAATAATATCGCCGCCAAGCCCTCCGGCTATCGGCTTAAAGCTCCAGGCGATGAGAGCCGCCATAAACCAATGTGTAAAGGACCCTAACGCCTGCCCGCGCGCCCGCACCCGATTCGGGAAAATTTCACTGAGAAAGACCCAGATCACCGCCCCCTGCCCGAACGCATGCGAGGCGATAAATACCAGCAGACTCACCAACACGACATAGCTCCCGGCGCCCACAGCGTCAATGGCTTCCGTTTCGGCGGCTTTAAGGTCAGTAATGGTGGCTTCACCTTTTTCTTCGGCCTTTGCCTGAGTGACGGCTTTGGAGGTGTCGCTTACCGCTGTGAATTTTGTATTATAATGGAAAAATGCCCAGGCGATTACCGACAAGCTGAGAATGTAACCAATCGAACCAACAATCATCAGGCGTTTACGTCCGAAGTTATCAATTATCGCCAAGGCCAACATGGTAAATACCAGGTTGGTAAATCCAACGATAACGGCTCCCAACATGGCGCCCTGTGAGGCGACGCCGGCCATACGGAATATCCCCGGCGTAAAATATATAACCGCATTGATTCCCGATAATTGGTTGAACATCGCGATCAAAACCGCCAACATGATTGGTTTGGAATATTTCTTGCAGTAAAACCTCTCCTGCAGGCTGTGATGCTCCAGATCCAGGGATTCCTGAATGGCGGAGATTTCCTCCGCGACGGTATCCTCCCCCAAACGAGTCAGGACGTCTCGGGCCTCGTCGGTTCGTCGCTGGGCTACAAGCCACCGCGGACTGAAAGGATTGGCAAATAACAGCAGGAAAAAGGCCGCCGCCGGAAAGGCTTCCACGCCGAACATCCAACGCCACTCAGTACCGCCCAAATGCATCAGAGTTATAAGGTAATTGGACAAATAAGCCAGAAGAATGCCAAACACGATGTTAAACTGCGTTACCGCCACCAGGCGGCCTCGCAATCGGGCTGGCGATATCTCGGCAATATACGCCGGTGATACCACCGTGGCCCCGCCCACGGCAATCCCGCCGATAAATCGGAACGCCAACAGGGAATACCAATCCCACGCCAGAGCGCTGCCGACGGCGGACAC
Source organism: uncultured Pirellulales bacterium (assembly GCA_964574885.1). Taxonomy (GTDB): domain Bacteria; phylum Planctomycetota; class Phycisphaerae; order Sedimentisphaerales; family SM23-30; genus JAFGFX01. The sequence continues at coordinate 337 of CAZNQT010000471.1, read as the reverse complement.
AAAGTACAACACCGCCATTCCGATCAGCGTTTTCTTACGTCCATATTTGTCGGACGGTTTGCTCATCGTGATGGCGCCGATGATCGTACCGATCAAAGCGCTGGCCACCGTAAAACCGTACCAGAAATCACTCAACTCATAGATGGCTCTAAGCGCTTCCTCGGTGCCGGAAATCACGGCCGTATCGAAGCCGAACAATAGCCCTCCCAGGGCAGCCACAATGGCACTTCGAAAAAGTAATGCGCTTCTCATAGAATCCTAACCTCAAACCGGCAGCATTCCGTTATATTCCTGAGGACAAACGGTAAGCGGCGTATTCACGATACCTACTTAACCC
>CAZNQT010000470.1:0-4366 GCA_964574885.1 uncultured Pirellulales bacterium | reverse complement strand
GGCCTTTCCTGGCCAAGGTGCTTTTTTGCAATTTCGCTTTTACATTTGCCATTCTCATTATCACTTTCGGCTATTGAAGTTTCGTATCTCCGTTGATTTCTTCTATTATCCAACCGCTTATTGCCTTTCCCGACTCAGCGGTATCGGTGGGGATAACACAGTATTTCCCCTGAGTGAAGCAAAGTATTATAAATAAATGCCCAGAACTGTCAAATGCTTTTTTGGGCCGACTTTGCAATAAATATTTTCGAAGAAGATCCAGCAAAGAGATAATACCATTCTAGGGATTCGAGTCTTGTAAAGCATTGTAATTAAAGAGCTTACGAGATTATCCGCCAAAGGTTTTCAGTAAAAACATAGCCAGAGAGAAGTAGGTCAAACAACCAACAGCGTCATTGGCGGTAGTGACGAGAGGCCCGGAACTAATGGCCGGATCGATACCGATACGACGGAAAAAGAACGGCAACAGGAATCCGATCGTGGTGGAGAGCATAATGCCGCACAACATCGCCATCCCGACGGATAAACCGAGAATGGGCGCTTTTGCCGCCCCTAAATTTCCGGGATGGATCGTAAGCCAGGCGGCGGCAACGAACCCGGCGAAAGTACCGCAAATGCCTGCGACGACCAGCGCCACCCGACTTTCGCGCAGAAAAACCTGAGCGAAATTCAAGGCCACCAGGTCGCCGGTGGCCAATCCTCGTACGACCACAGTAGAGGTTTGCAGGCCGCTGTTGCCCCCCATGGCCGCCAAGGCTGGCATAAACATCACGATACTAACCCACTCGGCCGCCGAGAAATGGGGGGCAAAAATCGAAATCAGAGTGATGCCGGTAATCATGGACCCACTCATACATACGATTAACCAAGGTAAACGAATGGTGGCGGCACGAAAGATATTGGGGGTTTCACGCTCGGAAGGATGGGTACCGGCCATAACCAGGACGTCCTCATCCGCTTCTTCGTCCATGACATCCACGATATCGTCCACGGTAATTCGACCGAGCAGTACGCCTTTCTCATCGACGACGGGCATGATGATAAGATCGTTTTTGCGAAAGATATTGGCAATCTCTTCCTGGTCGGCATGGATATTGACCGTGGGAATATCCGTCTCCATAACCTCGGCAATGGGAGTATGTCGAGAATGACGCAAGAGATCCGGCAGACCCACGACGCCTTTATATGCCCCGTTCTTGTCCACCACAAAGACGTAATAAAATTCTTCTTCCGGATCGCTTTGGCGATAATTGTGAATTGCATCCCGCACGGTCTCCTCGACCCGGACGCACACCAGTTCGGGATTCATGAGCCCGCCGGCGGATTCCTCGTCATAGGTGAGCAGTTTTTCGATTTCGGCGGCTTCTTCGGCAGGAATTTGATCCAGGACTTTGGACGTCTGCTCGTCAGGTAAATCAGCCAACACATCCGCGGCCTCATCCGGCGGCAGGGTCGCGACAATTTCGGTGAGTTCTTTATGACTCAGGTCCTCGAACACCTCGCCACGGGTGGCGTCGTCAATTTTTTCCAATACTTCGCCGGCATCATCAGGATCCAGTAAATCAAAGAGGATCTGCCGGGCGATTTCATCGACGACCTCGACCACTTCCGCAACGTCCGAGGACCGCGAGTCGGATAGCAATCGGCGCAGCTCTTCAAAATGCTGCCTCTCAATCAACTGCTCTATTCGTTCGAGCAATTGCTTGCGCGCTTCTTCCGACATGCTGGTTCCATCACTCATGCAATTATCCTCAGCGATACCTGCTTACAGAATCCACCGGTTACACAAAAACTCCGTAAATCGCTACTGTACAGATGAATTCACTACCGGTCAAGGAGGGAATGCGTCGAAAGTTCGGTCATTGCACCCGCCATTCCAGGATGCCGCCGGAACATTGCTTTTGCAATTCGACTTCCAGACGTAAAGCCGTCGTACGTACCGGTTTGAAGGAGACCTTGTTGAAAGTATCTTTTGCCACGGAATAGCTGCTGGGATTCTCCACCGGTTTCCATTGGTCGTTCTGCCGGTACAAAATACGCCAGGATTGGGGAACACGACAGCCGCCCTGCCCGGTATCATCAAACCAATAGACCTCGACCGAAGATACGGTCGCGGGCTTTTCGAAATCGTACTGCACCCATTCGGTTGTGCCCTTGTGCGGGCACCAGGGGAAGCGGGGGATGGATTGGTCATTGGAATTCTTCGGTTCGAGTTGATCGTGCAGTGCTTCCATCGTATCCAGATGCCAGCAGTGCGATGCCGTGACTTTACTAGTCGAGGCAATTGTAGGCTTCGGCTGGGGAGTTGCCATGTCCGGTTTGGCGGGCAGCCAAACCATCATCCTTCCGGGCTGACGGTTGTCCCAGGCGTAATAGGGAACGGCAGTAATTTCCATGGTCTCGGTTTTCGCGCCGTCGAAATTTCGTACTCGGGCTTTGCCTTTTATTACCGTAACGCCATTGAGTAAATCGTTGTGAAATTCCGTGTTGAAGACAACCTTTTGCGTCAGGTACATATGCTGCATTTTACCAGTGTTATCGACTTCTTCGAGACAATAGACCAGCGGTCCTCGCTGGAGGGCGATGCGATCGAGATCGTCTTTGACCTTGGGATTCGCTGTGATCTGCTGTACCGGCATAGCAAATTGGACTTCCAGAACATCGTTCTTCTTCCAGGTACGACGTATTGCCACATACCCTTTGTCTGGGTGAAGGTTATTGATAGATTTGCCGTTCAACTGGAAACGTACCGGGCCGGATTGATCATAGGCAGTCTCTTTGGCGAGGGTATAGAGATCACTGGGGACCGGTCGTCCGCGCGACCAGCCGGGAATGCGCAGGTTTAAACTAAATTCTGCCGGATTTTCCGGCTCGACGGTGATTTTGACCGTGCCCTCCCAGGGATAGCGTGTCTGCTGTTTTAAGATAATGGTATTTTTACCGAGTGTAATTCGTCCGGTACTTTCCACAAACAAATTGACGTAAATGCCCGTAGCGTCTTTGGCATAGACGTAACCGCTGATCGAGGGCAGTATCCGGACCACGTTGGATGGACAGCAGGCACAGCCGTACCAGGGTTGGCGGTGGTGATTGCCGTTACTGGTTAAGGGATTTACATAAAAGAATTTTGTACCGTCCAGGGACACGCCGGAAAGAAAACCGTTATAAAGCACCCGTTCCAGGACATTGATATATTTGCCGTCGCCGTGCAGGAGAAACATGCGATAATTCCAGAGGGCGTTGGCGATGGCGGCGCAGGTCTCACAGTACGCCGATTGATTTGGCAGTTCGTAATCCTCGCCAAAGGCTTCCCCGCTGTGTCGGGCGCCGATACCTCCGGTAATGTAGAGTTTCGTTTGGACAAGGTTATCCCAGATACGATCGACGGCGGCGCGGTATTTATCATCCCCGGTCAGGGCCGCGATATCCGTCATGCCGCAGTAGAGATAACCGGCCCGCACGGCGTGACCGACCGCTTTTTCCTGCTCGATGACCGGTTTATGATCCTGATGATACGGACCGTAGAGCTTTCGGCCATGCTCTCGGCCTCTTTCGTCCAGGAAAAATTTCGCCAGCTTCAAATATTTCTCCTGGCCCGTGATCTTATACAGCTTGACCAGGGCTAATTCGATCTCCTCGTGTCCCGGGACATCATGTTTTTTTTCGGGGCCAAATATCGAATCAATGTGATCGGCCAACTTAATCGCCACATCCAGGAACTTACGTTTCCCGGTCGCCTGATAATAGGCAATCGCTCCCTCGAACAGGTGGCCGGCACAGTACAACTCGTGCATACTTTTACAATTGGTCCAGCGTTTCTCGAGGCCGTTCAGGATGTAAAAACACATCAGATATCCGTCCGGCTGCTGGGCGGAGGCTATCTTATCGATAATTGCATCCACCTTGGCTTCCAGTTTCGGATCGCGGTGGGCATGTAAACAGTAGGCAGCACCTTCGAGGATCTTATACACGTCCGAATCGTTGAAATAGGTGCCCTCGAATTTCCCTTCGATGAGTTTACCGGCTTTGGCGAAGTTACTGATACGCCCGGTCTGCTCACAATACTGAATATCATGCCAGACGGTCACGTCCTGGTTGATCTGAATCCTCGGCGCCCAAAACGAATCTGTTAATCTTACCGCCGTAAAAGGAACGGCGCTAACCTTTTGGAAATCATTCGCCGACGCCATATCCGCAGGGAGGGAAAGTACCAGAATACCCATTCCGATGAGAACTTGAGTGAATCGCATACAAAGATCTCCTTCTTTGCCGGAGCCCGCCATATTCACATATAACGAATAATGGGATGATAACGAAAATCGCTAGGGTTTTCAAGGGACCGGATCGTATCCGCACCCCCCCCAGG
>CAZNQT010000469.1:0-4403 GCA_964574885.1 uncultured Pirellulales bacterium | reverse complement strand
GGCCGTAAGCGTCCACGAAAAGATCGTCCGCCCATTCAGGAGTGCCTGAAACGCGGACAGGAAATGTTGGTGCAGGTGATCAAAGAAGGGATCGGCACGAAGGGTCCGACGCTTTCAACGTATTTGTCGATTCCGGGTCGGTTTCTGGTTTTGATGCCGGGTATGCATCGGATGGGCGTCTCGCGAAAGATAGACGACGAGACGATCCGTATGCGTCTGCGGGAACTGTTAAGCCAATTGGACCCGCCCAAGGATATGGGATTTATCATCCGCACGGCAGGCATGGATCGTACGAAGACGGAGCTTCGCCGGGATTTGAATTATCTGATGCGTTTATGGAAAACCATCGATAAGCGGATTCAGTCGGTGCCGGCGCCGGCGGTGCTCTATCAGGAATCGGACCTGGTAACACGAACGGTGCGGGACGTGTTTAATACGAACATATCGCGGATCATCTGCGACACGGAATCCACGATGCGTAAGGCGCGAGATTTTCTTCGGATCGCGATGCCGCGAACCCGTAGTCGAGTGAGCAAATATGAAGGTTCGGAGCCTTTATTTGAAAAATATAAAATTGAAAAGGAAATTACGAAGATCCAGGCGCGGCACGTGTCGCTGAAAAGCGGCGGCCATCTGGTGATCGATTCGACAGAAGCGATTGTGGCCATTGACGTCAACAGCGGTAAATATCGCCAGAACAAAGACGCAGAATCCACCGCCTATAAAATAAATGCGGAAGCCGCTACGGAGATCGCCCGGCAATTGCGGTTGCGCGACCTGGGGGGTGTGATCATCATCGATTTTATCGATATGCTCCAGCAGAAGCATAGGCGATCGGTGGAAAAGATATTGCGGGATGCGGTATCGGCTGACCGATCCCGGACGAAAATCCTGCGGATCAGTCAATTCGGCATCGTGGAAATGACTCGCCAGCGGATGCGTCCTTCGCTGAAACAAAGTACCTATACGGATTGCCCACACTGTCACGGGTCGGGACTGGTCAAGACGTCGGAAAGCATGTCGATTGAAATCATGCGTCGGATCCAGGCAGTGATCGGTCAAGAGAAACTGGCAAGCATTGAAATCGAAGTGGCGCCGGAAGTGGCGGACTTTTTGCATAATCGCAAACGAGCGTATCTATCCGGTCTCGAGTCAAACTCCGGCAAGGCAATCATTGTCACCACCAACCGTAATTATACGAGCGACACCTATAGCTTTGCCACCCGCGACACCCGCGGATCGGTGCTGAGCAGTCAACCGTAATACAAAATAACGCCATGCACAAGAGTACTTGAGCATACCACTCATCCCGTTGCAATGAAGAATAGTGGATATATCTATGACACTACTTTGGATTCGTTCGCAATGATTCTAAAGCGGGCATGACGTCTTCGGGGCGCAAGGCGGGGGGAAGCTCGCCGAGCATGGTGATTACAAAGGTAGTGGAATTCAGTCGGTTTAAGGAGCCGTGGGTGCTGGTGGCGCCGCCGATCATAGTATAAAAGAACTTGCTGCCGTGGACCCAACCGTCCCGCAAACAGACAATCAGATCGGACGGTTTCTTCACCAAGCCATGAAACGCCTGCCAGATCCGATGAAGGGGATCGGGATATTCATGAGTTACGGTAGCGTCAAACAGGGCGCGATCCTCGATATAACCGTCCTTATCGATCTTTCCCTGCTCCTGCAATTGCGTTAGAATTGGCAGTAAGAGTAAGGGATCGCCAAACTCGACCTGATAGCGATATCGTCCGTTTTTATGAAAGACTTTGGCCCTACCGGCGATGGTCTGGACAATCACGGCGTCCTCTTGTGGGTAACAGGCGATGGTGGTCGCCGGGTCCTGTAGGAGAACATGCGCAACCGCAGCCGGTTGATGCGTGTAAAAACTGGCATAGGTGACCAAACCGTATTTGATAGTAACGACATCGCGAAGATCCTCGAGAGAGTCGCGTACTCTAAATCCTGCTTTTTCCAGTCGTTTGGTAAAAGAGAGACGTCCCCGACCGGACATATTATGGCCATGATCGGCCAAGAGGGTGATTTTAACTCGTCCCTGCCGTTCAAAAACGATCTCTTCGCAAAATCGATCTATTTGTCTCAGGTAGCGCAAAATGGCTTCTCGCCCGCCTTGGGTGCCTAAACCGGCGGTGGCAACGGAGTAAACGATGACCTGGTCCTTCGTGGTTTTACTGAACGTTTCGCGTATCCCTCGCAATTCATGTTCAAAGATCTGCTGAGGCATGACATAAGCAAAGGCATCCATTCTAAAAGAACAGCGGTAATCGAGCTTTTTGGCCCAGTCGGCCATTTCACCGTTGAGATATAAATCATCGCCGGAGATAATCCGATTTTTATCCGGATCGAAATGTTTGGCCTGATAGGCGACGGGCTGTTTACCGCCAAAGATTTTCCAGAACGCCAGATCCGTCATACTGGGGAACGTACTAATTATGCGACTGGGGGGATAAAACAAGCGGAAAAATCCTTCCCGATAACACTGTTCGACCAATTCGTACGGTACGCCGTCCAGGGCGATGATAAAGTGCGGAACCTCGTTCGGGAGTAATTGGTCGATTCTAACGATTTTCAGTGCATCTTCGTTTTTCGAAGCAAAACGCAATTCCACTTTGCGCCCCTGGCGATTTAGAACCTGCTGATAATCGGTTTTCCCATCCCCGTCCCGGTCGTAGAGTAGAATGCGTCCCTTATCCTCCGTGCCGATTACCGAATCGGCACGGTCGGGAAAATCGGGGACCTGCTGACAATTGCAGTGTATTAAGGTGATGAAAAGTACAGTAATCCCGGTAATATAAATTCTCGACCGCTCAGCAAATTTCCGAACCTCGATTTGCATAAGAGCATAATCCCAATATGGGTGGCAGAGTCATAATCAACTACAACAACAGTATAATCCTATCTTATTCTAAACCCTTGTCAAGACATACTTAACGTTAAAACCGGCACATAGGAGGCTATATCACCATAGGTAAATAACATATTTTCACCTGATTTGATAATTTATATGGTTCATCCCTTTTCAGGCATATCAAGCCAATATATACGGGAATTCCTTGAGATTTATGTGGGAATGTTGTGGATAACTACTCGTATCCTTACGATCTGACCGTTCCGAACAAGCGAGTTATAACCTTTATGCACAGTACAAGCCAGGGCGGCTGCCCCGCAGTATAAAAATGAACGTAACCCCTTTTATAACAATAACTAACGAAAATTTTCCGGCATTTTTTTATCGAGATTCATTACTAGAATTCCTATTTCATTACAGGGAATAAATTCCAGGAGAGAGTGTAGATTATCGGATCGTCAATATTTTGGCAATTGTGGATAACTTGGTCATTCGGTCGCCGGCTAACTCGAATCTAACGTAAATACAGTAATTACAAAACGTTATAATTGATACAAACGTTTCAGACCGGTATAGTAAGAGATAGTGAAAAACCGAATTGAGGATATCAGCGTTGAAAACTCACTTTATTTATACTCGTTCGGTTCTTTTTATGGAAGCATCAATAAGAATCACCGGAATTGCCGATAATATTTGAGTTATGATTCATGGGAAAAGACAATATCTAGTTGTGACACAAACAATTACATTAATATTTTTACTAAGTTTACTGTTGACGTCACCTTTCGGTTGTAACGATGGTGGACATTCCGTACCGATCACAACTATCGATCAGAGAAAGCTGGATTTCGAGCAACTCGGCAGGATTGATATCTCCCGAGAAGAGCTGGAGATGGGATTATCGCGGCTTTTCGAGCAGATCAGCCTGCATACGGGACCGATAAATTACCAACCAATTATGAAGGACTATATCCCCGCTATCCAAAAAGGTCTGTATTACAACGGTTTTTGCAGCATTCGCAAATTGAACCTCAATTCCGCTACGGTAGATATTGACATCTATTTCCGCATCGATATGAATCCGGCGGAATTGCGAATCGAAGCATATCTGAACGGCAGCACCCGCCCGGCGGTTATGTTGGCCAATCGTTATAGTATAACCGCACAGTAGGAATTAGGGTTTAGGGTTTAGGGTTTAGGGTCTAGGGTTCAGGGGGATTCAGTTTTTTTCCATCAGACATCGGTCAAATTTAGTGTCCATCAAACTGTTACATATTGGCATATCCTTTTATAAAGTACATTCCTCTAATAATTTATGACGGGGTATAAAAACCATTTAACGGTTGCATATATAGGTGTAAACATGCTTAAGAATACTTGAGCATGCCACCCATCCGATAAGGTTCCACCGAAGGCAATTAAGTTCGAATAGATTTTTTAGTTGCTGATTTCGTCAAAAATTCGTAGTAATAGGAATGGAACTCATAAAAATACAACTACTTTTTAAATAAGGAAGGCTAAACGGTGGAAAGGG
>CAZNQT010000468.1:0-4410 GCA_964574885.1 uncultured Pirellulales bacterium | reverse complement strand
CCACAATCGTCATCCGTGACAGATCCGGATCCTCCGTTAGCCCCACCGCCAGCGAATCAATATTGAAACCTCGTGCCGCGAACATCCCCGCCACGTTCGCCAATACCCCCGGTCGGTTCTGCACCAACGCACTTAACGTATGTTTCTTAACCTGTGTCATAATTTTTCTTCCTCTATCGTAGAGTGGGCTTCTGAACCCACGTGTAATAAACTGAGCACTGAGAACTGAGCCCTGAGAACTCGATTAAAGCCGCTCCACACTTTCCGTCGGCAGGCCCGACATCTCGTGCAGTCCCTTGCCCGACGCCACCATTGGCCAGACGTTCTCCTCGGCTTCGACGTGAAAATCTACCACGCAGCACTTCTTCGCCGCCAGCATCTTCTCGATCGCGTCCGGCACTTCGCTTTTTTTCTCGACCGTATAGCCGATCGCCCCGAACGCCTCCGCCACCTTCGCAAAGCTCGGATGCTGTAGGTACGATTTCGAATATCGTTTTCCGTAGAATAATTCCTGCCATTGCCGCACCATGCCCATATAGCCGTTGTTCAAAATACAAACTTTGACCGGTAGTTCGTTCTCCACCGCCGTCGCCAACTCCGTCAGCGTCATACTGAAGCTGCTGTCGCCGTCGATATCGACCACCGTCGCCTCGGGCCTCGCGATCTGCGCCCCGATCGCCGCCGGAAAACCGAAGCCCATCGTGCCCAGACCGCCTGACGTAATAAAATGACGCGGTTGGCTGAACCGGTAAAACTGTGCCGTCCACATCTGATGCTGCCCTACCCCCGTACAGATGATCGCTTCGTGATTCGTCTGTCGCCCTATCTCCTCGATCACGTACTGCGGCTTGATCCCTTCGCCTTTGTTATCATACGTCAGCGGATATTTCTGCTTCCAGGTCTCGATCGTGGCAAACCATTCCTTCCGCTCCCGCGGTTCCACGTATTTGACCAATTCCGTCAGGATATTCTTCGCATCGCCCACCACTGGAATGTGCACCCTCACGCTTTTCGAGATGCTCGCCGGATCGATGTCGATATGAATGATTTGCGCCTGCGGCGCGAACCGTTTTACGTCGCCGGTGATCCGGTCGTCAAAGCGCGCTCCTATCGCGATCAACAGATCGCACTCCTGCACGGCAAAGTTCGCGTACGCCGTCCCGTGCATACCCAGCATCATAAGCGATTTCGGATCGTTCTCATCAAAACAGCCTAATCCTAAAAGCGTCGTAGTGATCGGCAGGTGGGCTTTTTGCACCAACTCATTCAGTACTGCCGAGGCCCCGGACAGCAACACGCCCCCGCCCGCATAGACCACCGGTCGCTGGGACGCATTGATCGCCTCCGCCGCTCGCTTGATCTGACGAAGGTGTCCTTCCGTACGAGGATGATAACCCGGCAGTTCCATCTTGATCGGCCCGTCCTGCTTTGGCGCCGCCGAGGTCGAAACGTCCAGCGGCAGATCCACCACCACCGGACCCGGACGACCCGTCTTGGCGATGTGAAACGCCTCGTGAATCGTTCGCGCCAGGTCCCGCACGTCCTTGACGATACAGTTGTGCTTGGTGATCGGACGCGTGATCCCTGTCGTATCCGCCTCCTGAAACGCATCGTTGCCAATCAACGGCGTTTTTACCTGCCCGGTAAACACTACCAGCGGTATCGAATCTGAATGTGCCGTTGCCAGTCCCGTCACCGTATTCGTCGCCCCGGGACCGGAGGTCACCAGCACCACCCCGACCTTGCCCGACGCCCGCGCATACGCATCTGCCATGTGCGTCGCTCCCTGTTCGTGACGCGACAGTACGAAATTTATCGGACTTTTGTACAACGCATCAAACAGAGGCAGAACCACTCCGCCCGGATACCCGAACATTAAATCCACGCCTACTTCCTGCAGTATCTCGCAGAACAAGTCCGATCCGGTTTTCGCAACAGCGGCGGGGGATATAGAAGATGATGTAAAGTCTTTCTGTGCCATGGTTTACGGCTCCTTCTTACATTGGCCATCGATTTCAGGTCGCCGCGACTCCCGTTGAGCTTACCGTTCAAAGCCTAAAGCCGATTTCATCCCAAAATCGACCCCAAACCCAAAACGGAATTCACCGCTCTAAGCCGTGGTCCCGCATGGTTTAAAACCATATTACTATCACAGTATATATCGAATTCCCCTCCCCTGCAATTAAAAAACTTTTTTCGTTCCAACCCCCTCCAATTCTAAGCGCATTTTTTTTAGAACTTCTACGAATCCAATACGTATAAGATGTCAGACATAAAATGGTTCCAGGTTTCACAACGCCAGAGAATTTTATCCATAGACAATATACAGATATACGGTGAATGGGAATATTCAATGTAGGGTAGACTGTGCCTACCTTGAACGTAGGGGCGACCCCGCGTGGTCGCCCTAATAAGCCCCCGGTGGCAACCGGAGGACGCTGACCCTGTGCGCTCGAATGAATAATAAGGAGCCTAAACCACTAAGTTTAAACGCATAATGTTTTGTAACATTTAGAATCCGGGTGGCAGCCACTAAGTTTGCGAGGTGGATGGCGATGACTAACATTCGTCGGGTGGCGCCGCCAAGCGCAGCTTGGGGGCGGTCTTTACGACGCGTGACTGTTACATGGGAAATTCGTAGGATGGGCTCCTAGCCCATGCGGTTAACTGTATCTTCGATGTGAATAGTAAAGTTTAGGAGGCCAATCTATGTTACAGTGGTTCAAACAGTTGGACGGGATTTTACGTGGGGATGCTACCAGGCTGCCGGCACTGCAGGAAGGGAAAATCAGCTTTCCCATCGCTGGCCTGACGATCGTTACGATTGTTTTAGGGGTAATCTATGGACTGTGTATGGGCTCGTTCACCATGATTCGCACTTATGGGCACGCCTATATGCAGTTGATTGCCAGTGGGATCAAACTGCCTATGCTATTCTTTCTCACCTTGGCGGTTACGTTTCCCTCGCTCTATGTCTTTAATGCGCTGATCGGATCTCGCTTATCGATGATTTCCGTTTTTCGGTTATTGATTGCCTCTTTAGGAGTAATGCTCGCGGTATTAGCCTCATTAGGTCCCATTGTGGTATTTTTCGCCGTGAGTACGAATGCCTATCCGTTTATGGTGGTATTAAATGTGGCAACTTCTACGGTGGCCGGAATTTTAGGATTGGCGTTCCTCCTGCGCACTCTCCATCGATTGGTGGTAGTACAGGAACAAAAAGAATATCAAAAAATAGGTCTCGAACCAACTCGATCCGTAAACTCACATACTCCTCAAGATAATAATTTAGCCTCCCCATCGTCCCCTCCTTCTTCCGATCGTGGCGGCGACTCGATCCCCGCCCCTCCCCACGAGAAAAATTCTTCCGCAAAACCCACTGCCGCGATTGATCTAATCGGCTATATTACCCATCATAAAGCAAAACGCGTTTTTCAAATCTGGACGATGGTGTTTGCTTTAGTCGGAGCACAGATGAGCTGGGTGCTCAGGCCCTTTATCGGCAATCCCGATCTGGATTTTACCTGGTTCCGCGAACGGGAAAGTAATTTCTTTCTCGCTGTACTGGAAACGATAGGAAATCTCTTCCACTAAACAACGCTGATGAAAGCCTTTCTCTTACATGCCGATGACGTTTTGCGTGCCCGACCCTGGCAAGCAGAGACAGAACCGATTCGAATCCGATTTTTCTCTCTCGTGCTATTCGTCGCCGTTTTTGGCGCCATATATGGTGCCGTCCTGGGCAGTTACGGCGGCTTTACCGGCGACCGAATTTTGCAGGTCCTCTATTCCGCCTTGAAGGTCCCGTTACTACTGCTGGCCACCTTCGCCCTGAGTTTGCCCAGCTTTTTTGTCATCAATACCTTGGCGGGATTGCGGGCTGATTTCCCCCAGGCCTTACGTGCGTTAGTGGCGACCCAGGCGGGGCTGACCATAATTCTGGCTTCGTTGGCCCCCTTTACCGCCTTTTGGTATCTCTCCTGCGGGAACTATCGAGCCGCCGTTCTGTTTAATGCCTTTATGTTCGGCGCCGCCAGCCTGGCGGCCCAGCGACTGCTCCGCCGTTTCTATCGACCGCTGATCGACCGGAACCCACGACATCGGTCTCTGCTTTGGCTGTGGCTGACGATTTATGCCTTTGTCGGCATCCAGATGGGCTGGATTTTGCGCCCCTTCGTAGGCGATCCCAATAGCCCCATCCATTTTTTCCGCCGCGAGGTCTGGGGCAATGCCTATGTGATTATCGCCAGACTCTTCTGGCATCTCTTCGCAGGCTGATTTTGCGATCGGGTGACACCGCCAAGCGCAGCTTGGGGGCGGTGAATGCTAATAGCGACGGTTGACAGTAGGGTAGGCTGTGCCTACCTTGAACGTAGGGGCGACCCCGCGTGGTCGCCCTAATAAGCCCCC
>CAZNQT010000467.1:0-4434 GCA_964574885.1 uncultured Pirellulales bacterium | reverse complement strand
TAAGGTGATCTACGTTATTGTCGAAGGGCCGAAATTGCGCATCAGGAAGCGCCGTTTCCTCGGTAATGAATCGATTCCTGCACGCAAACTCAAAGGAAAAGTAAAAACCAGCGCCTACTTCCCCATTTTTCGCAAGGGCCGGCTGGATGACGAACAATTAGAACAGGACAAGATGGCCTTGCAGACGTATTACCGGGAAAAAGGATTTCTGGATGCGCGGGTTTTTTACGAAGTGAAGATGAATGAGGATAAGACCAGAGCCGAGGTGAATTTTATCATCGAGGAGGGGCCTCAATATCAAGTGGCGGCTATTCGGTTCGAAGGCAATGAGAAACTGCAGGACGCCCAGTTACGGGAGGTTTTGAAACTGGAGCCGGGCAAGGTTTTTACGCGGGAGCGGCAGATCATCGACCAGCGATCCGTTAAGCGTGCCTACGGCAAAGAAGGTTATATTTACGCCAACGTACATCTGGAACCGGAATACACCGATCAGAAAGGGCAGGTGAACGCGGTATTCCGGATTCGCGAGAACAAACAGTATTTTCTGGGGAGGCTGATCATCCGCGGCAATCATGAAACGCAGGACAAGGTGGTTCGACGAGCGTTCGATTATTACGATTTCACTCCGGGAGAAATCTATAACACCGATGCCATGGAGAAAGGGCGTAAGCGTTTACTGGGAGGCGGATTTTTTGAGAATTTAAGCGTTCTGCCGATTGGGAATGATCCCAACTATCGCGATGCGTTAGCGGAAGTTCGCGAAACGCGTACCGGTTTGATAATATTTGGCGTCGGGGTGGACACCAACAGCGGCGTACTGGGCCAGTTTGCCATCGAGCAGCGTAATTTCGATATCGCCCGATATCCGCGGACGATGCGAGAACTGTTTTCCGGAGAGGCGTTCACCGGCAGCGGTCAGCGCATGAAACTATCGTTTTCTCCCGGCACGCGCGTCACGACGGGATACATTGACTTTTTTGAGCCATATCTCTTTGACCAGCCTTATTATATGGACTTGACGCTGATGTTGTTTCGACGATGGCGGGAATCGTACCTGGAACAACGCCGCGGTGGTCGAGCTACGTTTGGACACCGCTTCACCCGGCACTGGAGCGCCGAGGTAACTTTGCGGGGAGAGGAAGTGCGGGTCACTGATCTGGATGAACGGATTAATAAAATTACGAGAAAGAGAGAAACGATCGCTCCGTCCGACGTACAGGACGTGGAAGGATCGAATTTCTTAACCAGCGTCAAGGGCGGAATTGTATATAATACGACCGACAGCATATACCGTCCCAGCGAGGGGTATAAATTAAATGTAGGCTGGGAGCAGGTCGGGGCCCTGGGAGGCGAATTTGACTTCGCGTCCCTGAGCGCGGGATTCACCAATTATCATACAGTGTATATGGATATAACGGAGAGAAAAACCATCTGGGCAACGGGCATTCGAGGGAACAAGATTATTGGGGATGCGCCGGTATTTGAACGGTTCTACGCCGGCGGGATTGGCTCTCTGCGAGGTTTTGGTTACCGGGGCGTCAGTCCTCGGGGCGGGATTCGAGACGATCCCATCGGCAGCGACTATTTGATTCTGGCCAACACAGAGTTGACTCACCCCTTGTATGAAGAGGTGGTTTATGGCAAACTGTTCTGTGACAGCGGCATCGTGGATGAAGGACCGTATCGGGTGACGGTGGGTTTCGGCCTGGAACTGGTGGTCCCCCAATTGTTCCAGATGATACCGATGCATTTTGATTTCGGCTTCCCGTTGATGTCCGATGACAAAGATGATGAAGAAGTATTCAGTTTTTCGTTTGGAGTGACGTTTTAATCTAAAATCGAAAGAAAGGTGTGAGATGAAGAAAGCCACAGTACTAAGCCTATTTGTGATTCTGATTATCGCCGCGGTGTGGAGTTATCGCACCACCATAGCCCAGTCCGACACAACGCTTCCCTTGAAAGTGGCGGTGGTGAATGTATCGGAGGTTCTGACCAAATGTCAGGAAAACCTGGACCGGGAAGATTTCATCAAGGAGAAGGAACAGGAATTTACCACTAAACTAAATCAACTCAAAACCGAAGCGGATAGTATCCGACAGGAGATTGAAACGGCTGTCAAGCCGGGCACCAAAGAACATCTCGAATTGATGCAGCAGTATTTTAATAAGTCCGCCCTTTACGAAGCGTACCGCAAGGGGCAGCCCCAGGTTTTAGCCACCGAAACCCAGGCCTGGATGGAAACGTTGTATAACAAATTCCTCAATCAGGTGGCGGAACTCGCCCGGGTGGAAGGAATTACCCTCGTTTTGAATAAAGACGAAGTGCCGGATATAACTACGATGATTCGTAACCGTCGGTTGATCTACAACAGCCCCAGTCTGGATATTACTGCACGGGTGATGGAAAACCTGGATCGGGACTACAGTCGGGCCAAAGCGGCCAAGGCAAAACCAGGTTCATAAAATGCGGTATTTAAACCCTCGCCGCCAGGCGGGGGATCGATAAGAAATGTTGGCACAAGGTAATGGATCCCCCTCCCGGCGGTGGGGGTTTACATTACGGTCACCTTGAGATTTTCGAATCTGTGAAAATCTACGTACTCTGCAGACAAAGAAACGGACTACGGATGAAGTTATCGGAAATCGCAGCACACATCGAGGCTCGTCTGGAAGGATCAGGCGACGCGGAGATTCGTTCCATAGCCTCGCTGACCGAAGCGGAACCGGGCGAGATTTCGTTTCTCACGGAAAATCGTTACACAGAGCAGGCGGCGGCCAGTCAGGCAACGGCGATTATCGTACCGGACGATTTCGACGGCGACCTAAAAGCAGCTCGTCTTCACGTGAAGGATGTAAACGATGCCCTGGAGCAGATTCTGGTTCTGTTTGGACCCCGAGACGCCAAGACGCCGCGCGGCGTACATCCGTCGGCAGATATTGCCGAGAGCGCCGTGGTAGGAAAAGACGTCTCGGTGGGAGCGTATGTAGTCATTGGTGAAGGAGTTACGGTAGGCGACGGTTCGACGATCTCCGCGGGATGTATCCTGGCGTCCAATGTCCGAATAGGCAGTAACTGCTACCTGGCGCCGAATGTGGTGATTCGCTGGGGATGCGTGGTAGGCAACCGGGTCATCATTCACGCCAATAGCACAATCGGTACGGACGGTTTCGGCTACCGATTGATTGAGGGCCAACACCGTAAAATCCCACATATTGGTATTGTTGTAATCGAGGATGAGGTTGAAATCGGCGCGAATAGTTGTGTGGATCGAGCGAAAATCGGCAAAACCGTAGTGGGCCGAGGCAGCAAGATTGATAATTTGGTGCAAATAGCGCATAATGTTCAGATTGGCCGCCATTGTATTATTGTGTCCCAGGCAGGCATTGCCGGCAGCAGTCAATTGGGCGATTATGTGGTTCTGGCCGGTCAGGTAGGCGTCTCCGACCATGTGAAGCTGGGCGATGGCGTAATGGCGGGCGCTCAATGCGGGATCATGAGCGAAGTGGAAGCCGGTGCAAAAATCATCGGTACTCCCCATCGCCCGGTCCGATCTTTTTTTCGGGAGCAGGCTTTGGTACATAAGCTGCCGGACATGGCCCAGGAAATCAAACAATTACGTAAGCAGTTACAAACTCGTGGAAGCACAAAAAACCATAGCGAATCCGGTGAAAGTTAAAGGGACCGGACTGTTCAGCGGCGAACCGGCACAGGTGACGCTCAAACCGGCGGAATCCAATACAGGAATCGTGTTTGTCCGCACCGATCTTCCCAAGCCGGTGCGGATCCCGGCCCAGATCGGCTCGCTGGCGCCCCGTTCCCGGCGAACGACGCTGCGTAACGGTACCGTATCCATTGAGACGGTGGAGCATTGTCTGGCAGCGATTGGCGGACTGGAAATCGACAATCTGGAAATCGAGATCAGCGGAGGAGAACTTCCCAATATCGACGGCAGTTGTGAACCGTATGTCCAGGCGTTGATGGAATCGGGCGTCATCGAGCAGGACGTACTGCGCCGACCGTTCGTGATTAAAGAGCCGATCGTGGTCGAAGAGGGCGATGCCAAACTTTGTGCCCTGCCGGGCCGGAGCGATGAACTCAATATTATTTATGACCTGGATTACGGTGAAATTCCCGCCATCGGTCGGCAGGTTTATAATTTCCGAGCGTCACCGGAAGCATTCCTCCACGACATCTCTTCCGCGCGAACGTTTTTAACCCAAAGTGAAGCGGATGAATTCCAGAAGCGAGGCATTGGTTCGCATCTGACCTATAAAGACGTATTGGTATTGGGTGATGACGGCCCGATTGAAAATGAGCTTCGGTTTGAAGACGAGTGTGCACGGCATAAGGTCGTCGATCTGTTGGGCGATATTATGCTGCTCGGCCGTCGTCTGCGCGGGCGGCTGGTCGCGTATCGCAGCGGGCACTGATGTA
>CAZNQT010000466.1:0-4447 GCA_964574885.1 uncultured Pirellulales bacterium | reverse complement strand
CGAGATGGGATTGCGACACAGCCTCATATGTCAGGAAGGTACCAACGAGTCGTATCCCTTGTTAGAACTGCTTAACTGACTGAACTTTACATAGGATGGGCTTAAAAACCAAGACCTCCCCAGACGGCTCGGATTACCTTGATGAGGTCATTATTATCAGGCTGGAGTGCGTCACTGTCATTCTGGCAATCCGGATCATTGGTTTCATAATATTTTTGGGCCAACTCAATCGTTCGCTCATCCGACCATTTCCACCACTGAGAATGTCCATCGACCAACGCAAACGTATTGCCGTTTCCATGCCGAATGGGAGTGATATTCCACCATAAAGGCTGATCGTACACGACGGCCCAGCAGGCATCCCAATCAGTACCGTAATCATCTAAGAAGTTAATTCGCTCCTCGGGCCGTTTAATGCTGGTTAATTTTTGTACTACTTCACCGGATCCCGAAAAATTATATCCATTCATGGCGTGAGTTAGGCTGTAGGTTCTTAACTCATTGGGCCTGGCTACCGGGCATCGATAGATGTTCGTCATATTGGTATATTTGAATAGGGAGCCTTTGCGGATCGCGTCGATTTGCATTTGTTCCGGTGCTTCCGTGGGTGTATATTGATAGGGATTATCCACTTGCTGAAGCCAGGTATTTACACTGGGGAGAGGATTTAACCTGGCAGCCGCATAAGGTAGTTTTCCTTTGTTTTCCTCGCAGTACATAAGCCATGAAACGGATAAGGCATGAGTATTGTATAGACAGAGCGAGCGTTTACCTTGTTCCCGGGCACTCTGTAAGGCGGGTACTAGAATACTGATCAGTAAAGCAATGATTGCTACGACGATCAATAATTCAATTAAGGTAAAACCCTTATGTCTGAATTTTATGGCCATCATCTTCTATATTTATGGTATCCTGTCCTGGTATTAGGCGGATCATACATGTCTATAAATTGATTATATCTGACATTTCCCCTTTGTTTCACAAAAGTTGATCCTGCACGATTTGTCACCCTTTTTATAGAACTACTGCACCATTCAAGCCTCATAATACAAAACTTTCATCTCAATTTCAAGACAATTCCAGTAGGTTCAGCATACGGAACCGGAAGGAGCTCTTGTCGGTAGAGTATTTTTATGTGGTCTTCAGCAGGCCCGGCGCTCCGACGGATAATCCGTTTATCGAGTCATTCAATGGCAAATTTCGGGTCGAGTGTTTGAGTGGAAACTAGCCCCGCTGGAATTTGCCGAACGTGGTATTCCTTCCGCTTCGCCTACGGCTTAACACCAGGAAGACAACAGGGTAATAGGAAGCGTAAAATTCGCATAAAGGGCGGAACATAAATTGGTTGCAGGTCAAGTTTACTCGAAATTCACATAACCCCTGGAACATATTTCGGGGAGCATTCCGGGGGTACTATTTTCGACATATTATACTCACAAACAGTTTCGTGACACTTCTGCTTTTCCACATTCCCATCTCATCCATTAAACAGAAACATGTTGTAGGGCGGGACATTATCATGCCCCGCCCTTATGGAACAAATTCGTTACATTTTAATTCTCTGACATCCAGTCCTGGGCTTGTATTGCATAGTCCTGGAGATTTACCAGACAATCGTCATTGAGGTCAGGCACTAACTCGCCGACCTTTAGAACACAGTCAACGGAACTATCGGTTACTTGGATTTCATCAAGTAACAGTGTGCCGGTGGTCCCTGATCCCCTGGATATACCGATAGTCACCTGATACAAATCATGGATCTCGAAAGTCCGACTGCCAGCGTCAAAATCATCAGGGATATCGGCCGTCAAGGTTACCCATTGGTCTTCGGGAACATCGGCAAGAGGCAAGATTATCCGGGCTTTTCTGTAAATCAGATCGGATAGTGCCGGTTGCGTAATTCCCCTGCCGTCATAAAAATCAAAATAGAACCATTCGCCGGTACTGCCGGCCAATTTCTTGACGCGGAAACTGATCTGGTCATACACCGACAAATCAAAACGTCTGTCACGCAGCCAGAAGCGTTCGAGGACGTCGGCTTTCCCATCGAAGCTGTAATCCCATTTGAGAACTAGGCCGGCCCCGTTGGGATCAGTCTGTATCGCATTCATCGAGGTCCCAACGGCGTCGCTGGGAGCGACGGCTTCCCAATACATGTTATATGAATTCGGGTCGCCGGGATCGTAAGACTCCATGTCTTCCAGGATCACCGTAGGTTGAATGGGCGTATGGGAATCGCCGAGCCATGCGGCGGTCAGCATCGCCAAATCGCCGAGGTCCGTATCCTGATCGTAGTCCAGGTCGCCCTGGGTGGGAACCAGCGCCGCATGATCCTGTATCTGATGATCTCTCATGATACCGTCCCAGACGACGACTTCGTCAAGCATACCGGTAAAGTAACGAACATAACTGATCGAAGGCGTCCAGGTGAGCCCCGTTTCGGGATCAGGCGTGATCCAGCGTAATTCGGTTCCGATGGCTAGCCAGTCCAGTGATACTTCGCCGCTGGCGACGCCATTTATCTCCGCACGTTTAACGCCGTCAATATACATCTTCCAGTTGCCGGACGCTCTCATGACCACCAGGCTGTGCCATCTGCCGTCATTGACCAAAATGCCTGAATCTGCCGCCGGACTTAGAACACCGCCATTATCGCGTACCAGCATTCTTACTTTTCCAGGAGACTCGTAAGCGCCGTCATGACCTATCGTAATGTCGATCAGAGGAACGTCATCGACGGAATGTCTCATGGAAAAGATCGGGCCGTACTCGCTGTAGGTACGGAAATAGGCCGAGACCGCAAACGGCTGTTCGTCGGCCGTGGGCATATACGGATAAGCATCGCTGACATTGACATACTCCGTGGTGCCGTTGAGCAGTATGGCATTGCCTACCAGCCCCGGAACAAACATCGTCGAAGCGCTGGGATTGTTGAATCCGGTCAGAACGCCGTCGGCATCTTCGCTGGGACCGGTTTGGACTGCTAACGGCCCGGCGGTATCATCCATTTTCCATTCCAGCACCTTGACTGCATCCGGCGGAGGCGTGGTCAGGAAATCCCAGGTGGGACTGCTATACACCACCGAACTGCCGTTTTCGACAACTTCCACTTTCCAGTAATAATTCACATGAGGATCAAGACTGAGGGGATATGTCGTAACGGATAACCCTGACACATTGATAACGGGCGTTCCTATGAAGTTTGGATCCGTGCCGACCAGGAGATTATAGGAAGGATTTACTACGTCTCCATGCAATTGCCAGCTTAAATCCAGTTCGCTTGAGAGTTGCGTACCCGGCACGGGATCTGGGTCAAGATAGACCGGAAGATGGACCTCATTGCTGAAAGCGTAATGATGCCATGTGTTTGCAGATACTTGCGCTTCAAAATCAACGACCAACTCGCCGGATTCGGGCGCCGTGTACGTATGACTGAAAATATGGCCGTTTCCATCGCCATCGATATTTTCATCATATTCCACGGTTCTGCCGTCGTCGTTGGTGGTTAATCGCACGAAACGTCCACCGGCGGCTCCCCAGCCCTTGGTGTAAAACGTCAGGACGTATTCCTGACCGGGAGTAAGACCCGTCAACGTCAGGGCAGCCGGTTCACTATAATAGAAACCGTTCACCAGCAAAGCGGAATCGCCTTCTATATTAATAGCTCCTCCGCCAGTGCCCGAGGGTGCTCCCTCCAACTGCCAGTTCGCTCCCGTTCGATCCTCAGGATTTTCAAATTGAACGCCATTGACAACGATAGCTCCAAAAACACCCCCATTTAAATTCACCACATGAGTGTAGGTTTTACCGGCGCTGATGGTGGAGTCCGCGTCGCTGGTCCAGGAAGCGTCGCTCCAGTGGGGGATCTCATAATCGGTTTTAAAACTACGAACCGTCGTGTATTGATTCGGGTCACCGTAAACGTTGGTAACCACACACCAGTAATAGATTGTATCGTAATCCAGAGCGGGATCAGGAATATAATTGAAACCGGGTTGTCCGGAAGCATACAGGGTGGACGGGTCAAGGCTTTCCACCAGCAACTCATTGGGATCGAGGTAGATGTCGAAGGAAAGTCCGTTATCTATAGGAAAAAGAATTGACCATGACAGCTCCGGGGTTACGCTAACAAAGGCGCCGTCCGTCGGGCTTTGCAAGGTGGTGATAACCGGTAACGTACCGCCCTCGGTGGATACGATATAATTGTCAAAGTATTGTCCGCCGTCATACGTAATGATAAAGGGGCGTTTGGCGTCCGTGATAAAGGGCGTGCCGGAAAGATTTCGTGTATGGACTACCTGGTCGTTTATGGCAAAGGTTGCAACCTTGGTGCTTGCGTCAAATGCGATGCTCATATGGGCCATGTCGCCTGTTGTGTACCCGGGGAACGGACCGTCAACGGAAGCCAACAGGTTATTCGTCCCGTCTCGGAATATCTGGTATCCCC
>CAZNQT010000465.1:0-4457 GCA_964574885.1 uncultured Pirellulales bacterium | reverse complement strand
TGATGTTCAGTCATATTGACAAGAACCTGGGGGGGGTGGAATTTCCTCAAGAGAATTTCGTGTTTGATAACGAGCAATTTATGGACCTGATGAGAAGCTATAGATTGCAAACTCAATGACCAAGCGACGAGTGGTAATAACCGGAGTGGGGGTAGTCAGTTCTCTGGGGAACGGGCGGGAAGATTATTTTGCGGGGCTGCTTTCCGGGCAGATGGGGATCGATCGCATCCAGGGATTCGATCCGGAGGGATTTCCCTGTCAGATCGGGGGGGAAATTGCAGAATTACAGGTCAAACAACACGTACCCAAGGCCCATCGGAAAGCCACCAAATTGATGTCGCGGGATATCGCCTTGGCGGTGGTGGCGGCGGATTGGGCCGTGCGGGACGCCGGCTTAATAACCAAAGGGACGGCGCCCGAGGAACCGCCGAACCTCAATCCCGAACGCAGCGGCGTGAATGTCGGGGCCGGTCTGATCAGTTGCGATTTGCTCGAATTAGGACACGCTGTCGAACAGGCGTTGGAAAACGGAAAATTCAGTTATGAAAAATGGGGCGTCGAAGGTATGGAAGCGCTTACGCCGTTGTGGCTGCTTAAATATCTGCCGAATATGCAAGGCTGCCATATCAGCATTATTCATGACTTACAGGGACCCAGTAACTCGATCACCTGTGCCGAGGCGTCGGGCTTGTTGTCGATCGGCGAATCATATCGTATCATCTTGCGGGGCAGTGCGGATGTCATGGTGGCGGGAGGGGCGGAAACCAAGCTGACGCCCATGGGATTATTACGGCAATGTCTGCTGGGACGGGTAACTACCAAATATAACGACCGCCCTGGCCAGGCCTGTCGTCCTTTTGATCGATACGCTGATGGCGGCGTAATGGGAGAAGGCGCAGGGATTATCATACTAGAAGAACTCAGTCACGCACAACGTCGCGGCGCACGAATCTATGCCGAAATCCTGGGTTTTGGCGCCTCGAATAATTTCAGCGTTGATTTTGTCAATCCGGAAGCCGATGGTCGTGGAATAATCCTGGCTATTCAAAATGCCCTGGCAGAAGCATCTCTGACGCCGGGAGAGATACAATTGCTCATCGCTCACGGAACCGCCATTCCTGAACAGGATCGGGCCGAAGCGAAAGGCATCACGACGGCTTTTGGAGAGTCGGCTCCGGAACTGCCGGTGCGCGCCATGAAAAGCCGAATTGCCAATTGCGGCGCCGCATCCTCAGCCATAGATTTGGCAACGGCGGCGTTGGCGTTGCACGAAGGAAAAATCCCTCCGAATCTGAATTGTCCCGATCCCCCGGCTGAATATGGCTTCCATCTGGGTAATGGCACCGTTGTGAAAGCGTATCTAAAAACCGCTATGAGTTGCTGTTATACCTACGGAGGACAGACCGCAGCGATGGTGATTGGGAAAGTTAAAAGTTAAAAGTAAAAAAAAGAGTGCCACAATAAAAACTGACAAAGGAATGTAAGGCGTATCCATGACCAGGCGACGGGTAGTGATAACGGGAATGGGAGCGGTGACGCCGCTGGGGCACAGCGTCGAAGAATTGTGGCGGAATCTGCTGGCGGGTCAGAGCGGGATCCAGCCAACCAGCGTTTTCAATGCGAGTACCTTCCCGACACAATTTTCCGCCGAGGTGAAAGACTATGATTTGTCGGCGGTGCTGCCCCGGGAAGTAAATTCCCTGCAGCTACAGGCATGCCGTCATAGTGGCTTTATTCTGGGGGCCGCGCTGCAGGCGTGGAAGCAATCCGGGTTGCCAATCCCTCTGTCGCAGCGTCCCACCGATCACATCCCCACAGCCGAACAGGTAGGCATTTATCTGGGCGCCGGAGAAGGACCGCTGGATTTTGATAATTTCATTACCGCATTGACGGATAGCTGGAAAAGCGAGGACAAAAACATTGATTGGCTCCAGTGGGCCGAGACGGCGTTTTCCCATATGGAGGCATTTCGGGAACTGGGGCAGGAGCCAAATATGCCCAGTGCCCATTTGGCCCAATTATTTCAGGTACGGGGGCCGTGTATGAGTTGTTTGACGGCCTGTGCCGCCAGCACTCAAGCGATTGGAGAGGCTACAGAGATGATCCGCTGCGGTCAGGTCGATATGATGATTGCGGGCGGCTGTCATTCGATGATTCATGTGCTGGGGATTACCGGTTTTAACCGGTTGACCGCATTATCGACACGGAACGATAATCCCCAGGCATCCTCGCGTCCCTTCGATCGGGATCGGGACGGATTTGTGGTGGCCGAAGGCGCTGGGATTATGATTTTAGAAGAACTACAAAACGCCAAACGAAGAGGAGCGCCGATTTTCGCCGAGATCCTTGGCTACGGCAGCACGACGGACGCGTTTCGCGTCACCGATCAGCACGAGGAAGGTCGAGGCGGTATTGCTGCAGTACGACTGGCACTGGAAGATGCCCAATTGGACAGGCAGGCTATCGACTATATAAGTGCCCACGGAACGGGGACGATGGAAAACGACTCGATTGAAACCCTGGTTATAAAGACAGTTTTCGGCGACCAGGCCTATCAGGTCCCCATCAGCAGCGTAAAAAGCATGTTGGGCCATTTAATTGCTGCGGCTGGGGTTGTGGAACTTATCACCTGTGTCCTGGCGATTCGGGATCAGGTACTACCACCTACGATCAACCTGGAAAATCCCGATCCCCAGTGCGATTTGGATTATGTGCCCAATCAGGCCCGCGAAGCTCCGGTCGAGATTGCGATGTCCAATTCATTCGGTTTCGGCGGGCAAAACGATACTGTGATTGTGGGAAGATATAAAGAATAAGTTGTGAGTGGATAGTTGTGAGTTGTGAGAAGATGAAAGATTTTGTATAATACCGAGCAGCGTGAAAATTACAGGATCGTTCTTTAGAATAAGTGAAATCCTGCAATGTTAGCCATACGCCGACCGAATCAGCAAGTTTGACTGTTTTTTTGCCATTATTTTAATCATTTTACTCGTCGGTCAGCTATGGGGAAGGATTGAGGGGCCATGTTGGAGATACTTGGAGACCATTGGCTGTTACTGCTGGCGGTTTTGGTCGGTCTGGCAGTTTTATGGATTGTAGCGGTGTTGAGCAAATATGTTCGGCTGATGCTGAATATTATCCGGGATACCCCCTCATTTTTGTTAATCAATCCTATTGATTATGAGCCGATCGAAGGTCGCAGGATTCATTTCCGGGCGTTTGACGGCACCTTGCTGCAGGGGATGTATGTGCGTGCGGATTCCCCCTCGCTCTCAGCAGCCGAATCGGTCGGAAGCCCCTATCCGGAAGGAGGGGGGCGAAACAGCGGGTGTTTTAGCCCGGGATCTAGGGGCGTAATCATATTCTGCCATGAGTATGGCTCCGATATGCATAGTTGGGCGCGCCACTGCAGGGATTTGCGGAAAGCGGGTTTTGACATTTTTACGTTTGATTTTCGCTCGCATGGCCAGAGCGGGAGTTTGACCGGCTACGATCCGCGATTCTGGTGTACCGACAAGGAAGTATCGGACTGTCTGGGCGCCCTGGCGCTGGTGCAGACGCAACTGGAGGAGGAAAAACGGGATCTGCCCATCGGTTTTTTAGGGATCTCGCGGGGAGGGTGTGCAGCGTTGTTGACCGCAGCGTCAGTGCCCAAAGAAAGTCCCCTAAAGGCCGTATTAACCGACGGTGCGTTTTCTACGGATACCCTCGTGGAATTATTCATGAAGCGATGGGTACATATTTTCGCCCGAGTGCGCTTTGTGTACGAAAATCATCACCGATACTTCTGGCAATTTCTGCGCTGGCTGCTTCTGAAGTTTGCCCGGATTCGCTTTCATTGTCGTTTTCCTTCCGTGCGGAAGAATCTTCGGCGGATCAAACATCAAGCGATATTTTTTATCCACGGCCAGAAAGATTCCTATCTTCCCCAGGAACAGGCCCGCCGATTGTATGAACTGTCGTCACAGCCCCGATATCTCTGGATCGTTCCGGGCGCCAAACACAATCAATCGGTGGCAAAGAACCATAAATTATATAACGCTTTGACGGTCGGATTTTTCGAAAGATATCTAGCCTCGTCTTCGATAGAGAAAACCAGAGTTCCCGAATCGTATCGAGAAAAAGTAAATTCTCTTTTCGACCGGGACGAAAATGAAATTTCTTCGACGCTATTCGAGGAAACGCAAAAGTATGTTGGCACGGGTGATCGCATTTTGGGTGGCGCAGGGCGCCAAGCGTCGGCTGAAGAAGTTCGAGCAGTCTCTGGAGCAGTGTCGCAAAGTTCAGCTTCAACTTCTGCAAAACATCTTACGTACCAATCAGGAAAGTGAATACGGACGGCAGCATGATTTTGCTAAGATTGGAACGTACGCGGACTTTATTCAGTCGATTCCGCTGAGCAATTACGGCTACATGCAGCCGTATATCGACCGGTGCAGGCAAGGCCAGACGAATGC
>CAZNQT010000464.1:0-4462 GCA_964574885.1 uncultured Pirellulales bacterium | reverse complement strand
ATCTATGCCAGCAGTATTGCGGCGATGGAGCCTCCGGGAGCCCAGGAGACGCTTACGGAGAAAACACCAACCAGTGATTATATTCCTTACGCAAAGTCGAAATCCAGGGAAGAAAAAATGCTGGCGGAAATTTCAGGTAATTTACCGGGAATCGTGCTGCGATTTGGGGGAGTCTTTAGTGATTGGTGTGAGCTGCCGGCGTTGCATAGTCTCATTAATCTTTGGGGCAGGCACGGCATATCGAGTCGATTGATACCCGGTCAAGGGGAAACCGGCATGCCTTATATTCATCGTCTTGATGTAGTACAGATAGCCAGACGTTGCCTCGAAGTCCATGAAACCCTGGGACCGTTTGAGACGTTTCTGGCATCTCAGCAAGGTGCGACCTTACATAAAGAGCTGTTCCCAATAATTCGTAAGGCGACAGCCAAAAAGACAAAATCAAAACCAATAAGCCTCCCTCCTGTGTTGGCACGGTTGGGATTGTTTATGAAGGTGGCTCTGGGCCACGTAACAGGAAACCTGCCCTATGAGAAATCCTGGATGCTTCGTTATATCGATCATCCCTGGATGGTTGACACCACTCATACCCGCACGATTCTTGCCTGGGATTGTACACCGGGTCTGGGACTATGCGAACGCCTTCCACTCCTTGTTGAGCAGTTTATGAACTATCCCGTTGAATGGGAGGAGCGCAATGCGCGTCGAAATGCAAGATGCTATAGGTATGTCCCGTGAGGTACAAAAGATAGTGAATATAATTTAGCAAGGGTACCTCAGGCAGAAACGACGGTTCTCAGGCCCTTTTCCTTTTGTGCGAGAAGGTGTAGCTGCTTAGCGCGCTTGAGATCCTCAAGGGTATTGACATTGAAAAAACTCATGCCGTCCGGATCTACTGTTTTAATCTCCTGCTCCATCGCGGGGAAAATCCGGGCCTCGGGAAAAAACGAAGACAGTTTACGATGTCTGAGTATAAGATGATGTCGTATCGCGGGAAGCAGATTTTGGTGATACACTGCCAGGAGGGGTTCCCAGAAACCGTTCCGTTTGGGTACGACCGCATCCCGTCCGGGTATATGTTGCATAAGCAATCGAACTACAGCGTCCCGAATAAAAGGCATAATCACAAGCCGTTGCGAAGTTAATCGGATGACGGCTGGCCCTGAGGCCGGAATAAAGCCCCATCAAAGGGCCTTGTCCTTCCTGTTCATCGACGACGACGTTCATACCCGGATAGTCGTTTTGTCGTTTTCGGTCGCAAACCACGATCACCTCCTCGAACCAGTTTCGGAACAGGTTGTATTTATATTGGAGAAGCGGCTGCGTGTCGATGATGAGTTTGGCTTTATCCGTACCGTTCATGCGCGAGTTCCGTCCACCCGCCAAAATGATGCAGGCGGCGGGAAACGGCGCCCATCGATTTTCAGACATCATAACGGTCATCGTCTTCCTTCCAACATCTTCCGAGCAGAAATCAATGAGTATTCTCCTACGATAGCCGCTGGAGAATGCTCCGGGCAGCTATTCTGATTATATCATTTATTTGGTTGAAAGTCTTCTAATGATTTTTGCCCAACCCAGGGGGATTTACCTGAGTTCCGTTGCGTGGTCGTAGATTTTTTGGATCGCTTCGGCGATTCCATCCATGTCGGCTTTGGTTCCCATTAAGACAGAATGATGAAAACAGACCGACTCTTGCTCGTAGATACGTCGGCAGACGGGCAGATCGAAACGGGAAGGATCAATCTGCTGCCAGTGGGAATCCGATAATTTATGGCGTGAGGGCTTGGTGTGCGGCGTATAAAGAGGACAGGCGTCGAGAGGCTCGTTGCTGGGTTCGACAGTACAGCCTAATTCTTTCGCCAATGCCGGGCGGAATCTGGTTACGGGCAAATCTTTGAATTCGTTTTGGTCATAGCGGAAGGAGAATATGTAATAGGTGCAGAGGGTTTCCCGTTCATCACGACGCATCGGTTGAATACCGGGCAGTTGGGCCAAAAGAGAATTTAGATAGAGGGCATTTTCTTCGCGAACCTGATTTTGCGCCGGCAGCCTTTTCAATCCTTCCTTCAGCAACGCGGCCTGGAATTCCGTGATGCGATAATTTCCGGATTGGATGAAATTTCCTTCGTCGCTATAGACGCCCGAGCCTTTATCGGCAGCTTCTTCTTTGACGGGTCGGCGGCCACAGTTTCGCAGGGAATCGAGTTTTTCATAGATTTCGGAATTGCTGGTCGTCAAGGCGCCGCCTTCGCCGGCGGTCATTAATTTAGAAAGCTGAAAGCTAAAACTGCCTATATCGCCGATACTGCCTGCCTTTTGACCTTTCCATTGGCCGCCGTGCTTGTGGGCGCAATCTTCGATTACCCAAAGACGGTATTTCCGGGCGATATCCAGGATGGCATCCATATCGGTGAAACACCCATAGAGATGGACGGGGATAATGGCCTTGGTGCGGGGAGTGACGGCTTGTTGCACTAAGGCGGGATCGAGGCACCAGGTATCATCCGTGACGTCCACCAGGACCGGAATGGCATTGACATCGAGCGCCGCCGCCGCGGTGGCCTGCCAAGTGAGTCCCGGTACGATCACTTCGTCGCCAAAGCCGATCTCGCATGCTTCCAGGGCGAGTTGCAGCGAAACCGTGCCGTTGGCAACCGACAAGGCGTGACTGACACCAATGAAATCGGCGAACGCCTTATTAAATTCCGCTTCCTGGGGCCCGTTATAAGACCAGACGCCGCTGTGGAGAACTTCTACCAGCGTCTTCTCTTCGGCCTTATCCCAAACTGGCCATTGGGGCCAGGGATTCGCTTTGACGTCCCGAACCGGCTTTCCATCCTTAATGGCTAATTTGCTCATGTTCCGATTTCCTTCCTAAAACAGTACTGCCTGTTGATAAGCAGTTAAGCCGGGCCTGGGATTGCCGGCGTCAAAGATGACAATGGTTTTTCGTTTCGTGTCTTTCATGGTATCCGTAGTGTAAATTCCAAATAGAGGATAGGCAAGGGTGAGGGTGAAAGTGAGAAAGGCGAAAATTGTACCGGAAAAGAGAAAAATTGAATGTCCCGTTTTCTTACCCGGCTTGAAATTTAGGACTAACAACCACCCCCAAGCTCGAAGACTCGCTTGGCGGTGCCACCCGTCGCCCCTACCAACTGGGAAATCGGGGATCAGAAATAATTTTGTCCTTTCTGGGTAATTTCTTGGAGAATCTCGCACGGTCTTTATCTCTATGCAGCGTTGAAGTATTTGTAATCACCCCCAAATATGTTGTGTCCTAACCAATCATAATCCGTTTCGCTGCCATCTGCTTCCACATTACACCAATGGTTATTGACATCCGTTCTTTGACAAAACTCGATGGTCGCCTGGTCCTGCCATCTTCGATATACCGCATGTCCGTCGGCGAAGCCCCAGTTTGTGCCTTTCATATGTCGGATCGTGGGCTGATCCCACCAAATTCTGCTACCTCCGTGTGCTTTGGGAAGATGCAGGCCCCAGGGACTCCCCGGCCACTTGCCTTCATCGAGAAAAACTAATCTTTCCGAAGGGAAGGGAACACTGTCTTTCTTGGTATGTATAAATTCTTTCGTAACACACTCGTGTACGTGCCCGCCCATGGTAATAACAATCGAATAGGTCACAAGTTCTCGCGGTTCGGCCGTTGGGCACTTGTAAATATTGACGAAATTAGCGTACTTGAACAGTTTTCCGAGACGGATTGCCTTTTCCTGCACGGATCTGGTTGCGTCTTCACGGGGCGAGTACACCCAACTATACGTATCCGCCGGTGGTTCGCCCCTTATGTTAACACTCAGTGCCCAGGCATCGGGCATTTTACCGCCGTTATCGCTGCAATACATATTCCACAAAGTAAACAATGACCTCACATTGCTCAGGCAAACGGCCCGTTTACCTTGCTCTCTGGCACTATTTAATGTCGGGAGTAAGATTGTCAGCAGCAGCGCAAGGATTGCGATCACAATCAACAATTCTATCAGGGTAAACCCTTTCTTTTTAGTACAGATCTTAAAATCCCTATGTAACTGTTTATCTTTCTGCATATATATATTCAGTGATTTTAACAAATAGAATACTCCTTGCCTTGAAGCCGCTTTTTATTTACTATACTCTAATACCAGGGTTATGCAACATCTTTTTCCGTGGATTTATCCGATGTTACTGTGGATTCAGTTACACACCCCCAAGCTCCTCGTGCTACGCAGCGAGCCTACTCCGCCGAAGCAGCTTCGGCTGCGAAGGCCGGAAGTGCTGCTTCGCAGAGTAGTAGTGGACTCGCTTGGCGGTGCCACCCGGCTTTCGCCCCTTTGGGGCTGGGGGGATTTGTTGGTATTTGTTTCCGTTGGCTTACGCCCACGGCTAAACACTGGCGTCCCTTCGGGACTTTTTTCCTGTTTGACTCCAAGGGCTTTTAGGGCGATCACACGGGATCGCCCCT
>CAZNQT010000463.1:0-4462 GCA_964574885.1 uncultured Pirellulales bacterium | reverse complement strand
GACCAGAAGGATACCTGAATGTTTGCCTCCTTTTGTGCATAAAATCGCTCGCAGCTTCGCCGCTCCGTTTCTTCCACACATTCCGGCAAGTGGAAGGACAGACTCGACACTTTCATGCCATCGGGCATCGTGTGCGTCTGGGGTCCGATATATTTAGCAACAAAGGAAAACGTATTATAGTCTCGGGCAAAGGTAACAAATACTTCCAGAACCGGATCGTAAAAGTCGATCACTTCCGACCTCGGTCCCCTGATCAGAATCCGCTCATGATCCATCTCTAAAAATTTCGAGTTAAAAATGGAACTTTGAATGGCCGTCTTTAAGGAAACCGAAATTTCAATTTCCTCCTGAATCGCCCACTCAATCAGCGCTCCCGCCTCCTCGCCGTAGTGTTGCTTTTTCATGCCCATTTTATTTTACGCTCTCCCAAAACCAGGAAAAAAGCGTTTCTAACCCTAAAACAGCAGGATCTCGATACGTTTGATCCCATCCCTACGTCTAGTTTCCATATACGGTTATGTTAATTATCGGTAACACCGTGAAGTGACTTAACGGCAGGAGTTATATTTTCCTCTTCAACGAAGGTCTGATAATGTGCGGCCGGGTAGTTTTTGTCAGTCAGGCGTTTGTGATTACGAGAGATCCGTGCTATCGAACAAGACGGCGCGCGCGGGAGCACCGTCGGCGTCGGTCATTTTAAGGGGGCCGCACGCGAGGAAATATGGGCCTTCTTCGACCTGGGCGAGAACGATGCCCTCCAGGATGGTGATATGATTGCGGAGAAGAATGTGATGGGCAGGTTTTTCAGCGAGTCCGGATTTGTCGATGCTGAGATAATCGATCCCGACCAATTCGATACCTTTCTCGACGCAGAACTGGGCGCCGCTGCCGGAGAGATAGACAAAATCTTTAGTAAACGGGGCGTCCGGATTTTCAAACACTCGCTGGGAGTTATCCGTTTTCAGCAACAGCCGTTTGGCGCCGGCGGGCACCTTGTCCGAAAGCAAATCTCCCGTGACTGCGTTGACCTTGCGACAGTCGGCGACGAAGGCCGGTCCGTAAAGCTGCTGCAGAGGGATTTTGTCGGCGCCGTACCCGTCGGCCAGATAATGCAGCGGCGCATCGACATGGGTGCCGAGGTGCGCGGTCGTCTCGAACATGGAGACATTCGAGGAATCGCCTTTGTCCAGATCCCGTTGCCGCGTACGCTGATAAGGTACGTCTTTCGGATACGTTAACATGCCGTTATATAACGTCATCGAAATATCGTATATGTTGATTTTATTCGACAAATCCCTGTTCCTTTCCGGACATTCGTCATGTTCCATTCGTCCGAATCGACCACCCCAGATCATTTTCACGAGGCGGGTTCTTTTGGTTTCGTCTCGTTTTTAATCCGCTGTTCCAGGGATTTAAAGCCGGCGGTGTGTTCGTTCAAACGGGTAATATTCTTTTTGGCGGCTACGGATTTGAATTGCTGATAGACTTCGGCAATCGAATCCGACAGAGGCCACGATGTACCCGTCGCGGTCGCCTCTTTACGATACTCATTCCAACGCATCAAGAAGGTGTAAAGCACCGGTAACTGGGCGCACTGCACACGAAAGAGCAGGTCCGGATCGTCCTGAACCGCTTCCTGGGCGGCCTGGAGATGCTTCCAGCCTTGCAGGAGGGTATCCAAGGACAAGAACTTCGCGGTAAGAGGAGAAAAACAACCCAGATGATCGCCGCTGGTTTCCACGGCATCATGGATGACCTTCAAGTATTCACGAATCTCCTGGTTCGCCGGACCGTAATAGCCGTCGATAAATTCGTCGATCAGTTTCTCGCTGTCCAGCTTCGGATTCCACATCATCTTGGCGAGAACCCAGGCCCGCAGTTCGGCCATTTCCGCGCCATTGGTGTTATAAGCGCCCTGCTCGAAAATTCCTTTGACATTATGGTTTACGAAAAATTTCACATTCGGCCCCAATACCCTCAGGTTCGGATGCGGCATGATATAGTGGCGAAAGTCCGTCGTATAATCCCAGATGTAGAGCCGATCGCAGATTTTACTCCAGCCGACGATATCGTCGCGGAACTTTTTATTCCGCTCGTCGGATAACGGAACGGCGAAGGAACATTCGATACTGCATAATCGTACGATAACATTCTTTCTGGGTTTGACGTACATGGGAGGCTTGCGGGTATATTGATAGGCCAGCGTACTAATCGCGACGTGGGGAAATTCCCCCTCCATCGCCTCAGCCACGGCATTGACGAAATGGATGAGCGAGCCGGCGGGACTGCCCTCTCTTTCATCCACCGCCTGGCATTGATAACACTGACAATTGCCGTGCCAATCATTCTGCGAGACGGAGGCAATGGTGGCGGCGGGATTGGCCCGCAATCGCGCTTTGAGATTCTTGATCAGTTCCCGTCTCATTTCCTCGTTCGTGAGACATAACTGAGCACGTTCATGCTTGCGTTTGCCATTGATCTCGCTGAACCATTCGGGATACTTTTCAAAATAGGTAGAAGGCGGAATCAAGGAATAAAACGTATGCACAAATCCCTGGTAGATATGTTTGCCTCCCTGCTTTTTACTCAGGCGATCGGAGTGCCCGTTGCATTTATTGCGTACGGCCCAGTTTCCGTCAAAGGCGTCGTACCAGAACGACTCGCGATATTCGAGCGGCGGACGATAGCGTACATCCAACTTACCGAACTGAATCGTACCTTGTTGGGGGATCTTGGAGACCTGCGAATCCCACCACCGACATCCCAACGTATCTTCCAGAAAGGTATAGACGGCATAAAGAGTGCCACGCGGCTCACCGCCGGCGAGAATCAGATCATCTCCCACGGTACGAATCGCAATCCCTTCCTGCCCCAAATCTTTAGTAGAGAACGTGGGATCGACTAATTTCGCCGCGGCGGTACCGACGTACAGCCAACTCATCCCCGCATACTGCGCCAATTCCTGCGCCGTGCGTGCGGCTGTCCCGTTCATCGCATTCTGCTTCAATTCCACGACGTCCAATTTCGCCTCGCTGATCCGGTGGATAAAATCTGCCAATTCCTGGGCCGCGTGCTTAACCGGCTCACTCGAACCCGGCCCGACCACGATCACCGCTTTGGCCTGCCCCTTTTCGGTGATCGTTATAGCGTGAACAGCAGTACCATGAAATACCAACACCAGCATTAGAATTATTAATAATTTTTGCATTGTATAACGTCTCCAAACGTGAACTCTTCTTGTCCCGGGCCAAGGTTTCGTGGCCATGCCGCTGAGCCGTAATTTCTCGATCTTCGTCTCCTGAACGAACATACACAATAGTATATTCGCAGGGATACGATGACTACAAGGAGAATTGAGGGTAAAATTGCAGTTACTGTAATTCTTTGTTATTTCTAGTGTTACAAATCAGGCCTATCCGATGTCTTTATTTAATAGGCAGGTAATGTCCTGGTAAAGACATGGCGATATTGGTATAATAATTTTAGAGGCCTGGATATGGACCGGGATAATTCGATGTAACGTATTTGCAGAAAGAATGTTACGAACGACTTCGACAATAGCGATTAACCTGATCGTTTGGCTCGTGGGTACTATGCCGCTCGAGGAAAAAACGGTTCAGGGCGCCGTGGAGAATCCGTACCAGCCAATTTGTCTGGAGCGGATCGGCGTACGTCAACTGGTGGCGAAGCATCCGGAACTGACCGGCGCTGCGGTTCGGGTTGGCATTATCGAGTTATGTCAGCCCACGTCTTCCAAAGCAACTCCTGCGGTCGGCCTACCGGAAAAGGATTTGTCCTTTCTACCGAACATGCAGCATCGGGCACTGGCGCAGACGAGCCTGCTCGACCTGCATTACTTTTACAATCCAAATCGACCGGCCAGCTATTCCTCCCATGCCAGCATCATTGCAGGAATCTTAATGGGTAATGATCCCAATGCCCATTACGCCGACCTCGGGGCGTTTCCTTATCGAGGGATCGTACCGGAAGCGGATTTAGAAATTTACGAAACCAACTGGTTCATCTATAAGCAAATTATATCGCCCTCACGGACACGTGTGGAAAATGACGTATTAAGCATCAGTTGGGGAACGGATGCAGAAGATAAAATCACGATGCTTTGGCAGCGAGGGCTGGACGCCTTGGCGAGTCGTGACGGCTGCGTGATCGTGGCCGGCTGTGGGAACGGACAAGGAAAATTCAGCGCCATCAGCAAACCCTCGTGGGGGGGGAATATTATCAGCGTGGGTGCAGCGCGGAGCTTAGGAACATTTCCGGAAAACCTAGAGTACCTGGGAGCCCCCACGCCGGACTTCAGCAGTTGCGGCCCGACGGACGACGGTCGTGCGAAACCCGACATAATCGCTCCCGGCCTGGCACTGGGACCGGATACCTATAGTATAGATGCCTATTCCTGCAAGCAAAATGGGATCGGCTACAGCAGTTTCGCCGCTCCCCAGGC
>CAZNQT010000462.1:0-4464 GCA_964574885.1 uncultured Pirellulales bacterium | reverse complement strand
CGTTGATACCGCCCTCGCCTTGAATGGGCTCAATGAGCAGGCCGGCAACCTGGTCGTCGAAGGCCTCTTCCAAGGCTGATACGTCGTTGAAGGGAATGTAACTGAAGCCAGGCACCAAGGGCGAAAAGCCCTGATGATACTTCGGCTGGGCGGTGGCGGTAACGGCTCCAAATGTCCGGCCGTGAAAACTGTTCAGAGTACTTATATAGCGATACTTCTTTTCGCCAGTGGCAAGGCGGGCCAGCTTCAAGGCGGCCTCGACGGCCTCAGCGCCGCTGTTGCAGAAGAAACATTTGCCGCCGAAAGAATGCTGGGAAATCAATTGGGCAAGCTCTCCCTGGGGCACTGTATAAAAGGTATTGTCCATGTGGATCAGTTGTCCCGCCTGGGACCGTATGGCCTCGACTACTTTGGGATGGCAGTGTCCGATGGCACTGGTCGCCCAACCGGGAAACATGTCCAGATACTCCTTACCGTCAGCGTCCCAGATTTTGCTGCCTGCACCGCGCACAATGACCTGCTTCTCCCGGTTATAGTTGCCGATCACGTATTTATCAAATAATGCTATTGTCTCTTGTGTATTCATCTTTTACTCATCCACCCATCTACCCATTTACTCATCAACAATTAACGTTCCGATGCCCTTTTCGGTGTAAATCTCCAGCAGCAGCGAGTGGGCATAGCCTCCGTTGATAATATGCGTCCGCCCTACGCCGGCTTGCAGCGCTTTCAAACAGGCATTGACTTTAGGCAACATCCCGCCGCGGATCGTACCGTCATTTTTATATTGCTCGACCTGTTGGGCATTGAGTCGCGAGATATGGGATTTCGGATTCTCCAGATCGCCGAAAATCCCATGCGTATCGCTCATCATCACCAGTTTATCGGCCTGGAGTTCGGCCGCGACCGTGCCGGCAACTATGTCGGCATTAACGTTTAGTTTTTGTCCGCTGCGGTCGATGGCGATGGGGACAATCACCGGAATGGTACCTGCCTGGCATAAGACCCGCAGGAGGTGCGTGTTCACGCTGGTAATTTCACCTACCAGGCCGATATCCACCTGCCGACCATCCGGTCCCGCCAGCCGCGTCTGTTGACCGAACAGCACGCAACTGCTCAGCGAATGCAGCCCCATGGCGTGCACTCCCAGCTCGTTAATCGTATCGACGATCGGGGTATTGATCTCATTGACCAAAACATGTTCGGCGATCGTCAGGGTGCGCTCGTCGGTATAGCGCTGCCCCTGGACAAATTGGGGCTCAATGCCGGCCTTTTGCATCGCGGCGCTGATGGTTTTGCCGCCGCCATGCACCAGGATCGGCTGCATCCCGACCGTCGCCATGAACGCCACATCCGTCAGCAGGTCCCGCTGGCAGGGATCTTTCTCGATCAGCGAGCCGCCCAGCTTCACTACCACGATTTTATCACGGAATTGCCGGATATATTCCAATGCTTCGATTAATGCCTTGGCCTTGTCGATGGCTTCTTTCAATTTCACTCTCCTACATACGGAAAACCCCATAGTTTAGAATCTTCTCTGTGGGGGTCAAGGGAATTATCGGCCTCCTCCTGCACAATATCCTGCGGTCCCCTGTTTCGGCGGATTCGAGTGTATAGCAAGGAGGAGTGGGAAATAGGGGTTTCAAAGCATTGCGAAAAAGTGTATAATAACTCTATCGCAAATTATGGAGGGCGCTCCGAGTTGGATGGGTAGAATGGCTTGTGAAAAAGAGAGAACGAAAATGGGTATATTAGACCAGTTTAAAAAGCTCGTACCGGAAGGGGAAAATTCAGATTATGGTTTTATGTTGTTTGCGAATTTCGCCAATGAAGTGATGCTGGCCAGTGCCCACCTCGAAGATCTCAGCTTCGAAAAAGAATCGGATATGCAAATCAAGTGTAATGTGATGCGCTACAAGAGATATAAGAATATCAACGTGGAAGAACTCGCGGTGTGGATTAAAAAATACCTGGAAGAACATAATAAAGAATATTAGTTTTTAATCCCTCATTCATTCCCTAAGAGTTTATCCAGGAAATTCAACATATTCTGCTGTTGCTCTTTTCGGGAGATCGGATCGGACTCGATAGCGGGGATGGGCATCCCGATTACCTCTACCTGGTTCGGATCCAATTCCATCACCACCCTGCCGTTCCGGTCGGAATACCATTCGATGTAGGGATAATCCACGTAATCCATCGGAGCCAGACCGGCGGTGATATCTCCTGCTATCCCAGTTTGATGGGCGGCAAAACCTTCCAGAGTCTCTCTAGCTTTGTCTAAATCGACCGCTTCCAGTGCATCGCCGATAAACCGTATTTTCGCTCCCCGGATGTCCCGGTGAAAATTTCCCTGCAATTCAATCGTAATTTTCTCTTCTCGGCCGGCAAATTTTATCCACCCCGTTACCACCCCGGGATTGGAATTATCAAGTTCTCCCGCTTCCAGATATTCGGCTGGTCGCCATGCCATGATTCGTTCCCCTGATTTTCTGTTTTTCGTTTGTCTAAAACTTTCAATAATTCAGTTGCCGAGTGCCATATCTATGTAATACTATCACAGGCATTGCCCGTTTGTCCATGGCGAAGTCCAACCATCCTGCAACGAACTATCATAGTTAGCCCCCAACATCACGTTGGAAGGCCAGACCTTTCTCACTTTCCCACTCTTCTCACTTTTCTTATTCACGTTGCCAACCGGGGGATAATCTCGACCTGTAAGGTCGATATGCTAATAGCCCGCTCTCTTGAGGGGCGGGAAAACGGATCACAAAATATTCTCTCCGTCCCATAGGAACGGACGAATGAAAATGTACCGGACACCTTTATTTTCTCGTGTCCAAAAAACACTTTCTGCCAATGATAAAACTGGGTGGGCGAAATGCCGTTTTAATCACACACCTCCGAGATAGGCGCCTTTTCCACCAGGCCTTGGCGTTCGGACTTTGCTTGAGAAAAATATTGATATGCTGCCGAGACGACGCTATAAATTATTTAAGTTGGAGAACGGGCATTTTGAGATTGAGTGCGTTGTTTAATAACTCTCAAAATACCTGTGAACGGTTACGAAGAGGGAAGCTCTTTATCATAAACCAGTAGAACGAAGTGTTATCGAAAAGGAGACTAAGTATGCAGACTGTGAAACAAGTTTTGATGTGTGGCGTTACAATTTTCGCTGTTCTACGATTACCGATTATGTCGGTGACCATGTTGTTGCTAATGGTCGGAGCATCGAACGGCCAGGAACTGGAGAACCTGGCGACCGTGAAAGACTACCAGTCGCATCGGATCACTTCGGACGATCCTAGCGGCGCTAATAACGATTGGTGGGTAATCAAACCTGGAGAGACACGCGTGCTGGCCGACATCAAAGGGCCCGGCTGCATCGTCCATTTCCGCGACAATATCACGTCGCAGGAGCCGCATCATCTCCAGCTTCACGTGTTACGCTGCTATTGGGACAACGAGCAGGAGCCGAGCGTCGAAGTGCCGTTCGGCGACTTCTTCGCGGTGGGCTTTGGAAAGAGCAAGAAGCTCGATTCCGCGTTGATGTGCATCGATCAGGATGCGGGCAGGATGTATGGCTCCGTTGCCACGGGATCAGCCCGCAACTGCTATATCCCGATGCCCTTCAACCGTTCCGCGCGCATCACGCTGACCAACGAGGGCGAGGAGCCCAGCAGGCACTGGGTGGAGATCAACTATCGGACGTATCCGAAGGTCCAGGAAGACCAGCTCTACTTCCATGCCCAATACCGTCAGGCCACGCCGCCGCCGGATGGCCCCTACTTGATTCTCGACGCCAAAGGCAGGGGGCATCTCATCGGCTGCGTACTCAGCGTGAAGAGCGACGAGCGCTGGTGGGGCGAAGGGGATGAGATCCTTTACATCGACGGCGAACACGCCATGCAGGGAACCGGTTCGGAGGACTATTTCTGCGAATCCTACGGGCTGCGTCCCGGATGTTTCCCCTATTTTGGCGTCCCGTTGTTGGAGAAACCCTTCACCACGGCGTACCGCTGGCACATCCCCGACCCGGTGACGTTCCGTGAATCGTTGCGGTTTATGATCGAACACGGCAAAGGCAAGCCGCCCTTTCACAGCAACGACTACTTTTATAGCGTGGCCTATTGGTATCAGACCGAGCCGCATGCCCCGTTTCCCAAACTGGTCACACCCCAGGAGCGAGTTAATTGGGCTACGAAGGATGACTCGTGATAATCAAGAGTATTCCAGAAGCCTCTTCCTTCAGGAGTCGAAAAACAGATCACGATATATTCTCCCTGTCATGTAGGGACGGACGAACGAAAAGGTACTGGACACCGTTATTTTCCTGCCCCCCTATAAATGTTAGTATAATTGGTATTTTTATAACCCTATGTGGATATTTCTCCAGTTTTAATAATATACCCCCGGTGGCAACCGGGGGACGAACGCCAACTTGTATCGTTACGCCAAAGTTTA
>CAZNQT010000461.1:0-4524 GCA_964574885.1 uncultured Pirellulales bacterium | reverse complement strand
ACGCACACGATCCCCAGCATCCCTAGCGCACTCAACACGATCTTTAACCATGATTCCCGCCCTTTGTGCAATTCCTTTGCATACAGTCCCGCCAACTCGTCCACGTTCGTTTTACTCGCATTCACCAGCAGCGCCTCTCGCCACACCTTTCCATAAGGCCGCGCGAAGCCCTGCACGAAGCGATCGCTGATATATTGACCGCGAATAGGGGAAGGACTCTGGTTCACGTGGGAAACATCACGTAAGGATTCCGAATTCGACCCCGTCCTGGTTTGCGAGCGCTCGCTCTGACTGGCTTCCAATTCCGTCCGTACCAGGGTTTGGATGTCCTCCAATTGCCAACGACTGCGTTCGCCCAGATGAAATTGCTCACGATACCGGTCGGCGTTTTCCATGACTCGATATGCCAGTTGTACCGCCGCATCGTCCAGCGCCTGGTGCCTCGCTTCCGAAGCACTCGTACACGGTTGCTTCGATTGCGCGATGACAAAATGTTCCCCCGGTTCCTGACTTA
This sequence comes from uncultured Pirellulales bacterium, assembly GCA_964574885.1. Classification (GTDB taxonomy): domain Bacteria; phylum Planctomycetota; class Phycisphaerae; order Sedimentisphaerales; family SM23-30; genus JAFGFX01. Next base: position 4,010 of record CAZNQT010000461.1, on the reverse strand, counting down.
AAAACAACGAAAAATTCGTCACCCAGGGCTTCTCGATAAAGGCAACGGACTCTTTGATCTCTTCTGGTCCGTAGCGAACGGCAACTTCTAACGTGCCGTCCATTTGCTGCCGGGACGATCGCGCCCACGGCGCCGATCGCTGCGCCAGGTTGGGGATATGTATGTTCACTACCAGCGCATCCTCCGCAGATTGAATTTGCTCTTTCCGGTCCGGATCTCCTGCCACTCGTTCAATCGTAAAGTTGGGCAACGTAATTAAATGGTTTAACTCTTGCCAAATCGCTTCGAGTGCCTTTCCTTCTAACTCTTCTTTAGGGCTGGGTTGGGACGATAGACCGACCGCGACGAGATCCTTCGCTTTTTGGATCATCTCCGCTCGATTGATCGTGACGGAAGGCTCCTTAACCATGCTGCTCAGTCCGTCCCCTGCCATCTTTAGAACCTGGGAGGCTATTTCCCCTCGTGCTCCCGGAATCCCGGAGGTAAGGATATACGCCTTTGGCATCGGATTGACCTGCGTCGCCAGAGAGATCACTTTCGGCGCCAGCTTGCGACCCAGCGCCTCTGCCGCCTGCTCTACCGACGCATACACGTCCGCCTCGAACTCATTCTCCACCGTCACCTGCCAGATCGGATCCACCGAATGATAAGGTTCGTTATACGTCTCAATGGCTACCGCACTCGGTTGTCGCGCTCTTTCTTCCACGGTTCTCCGGAACGAAAAAAACATCATAAATGCAATCACCAAAAAAACCAGGCCGAGCCCCACGTACAGTCCCGCGCGACGGTTCTTGCGAAACAAAATTACTAGTAGCCCCCCCACTACTCCTACTAGGAGTAATCCCATTACACTCATTTTTGCTCCTACCGCCGTCTTAATCATTTTCTCTCGTTCTCACTTCCCCCCATTCCGGTGCCAAGTACAAATTGGTTTGCCCGTTCCCTCTAGCCCCCGCTGTCAACCGGAACTCTTCTTTCTACTATCCACTTCCTACTCATCTACTCATTTACCCATCTACTCATCTACTCTTTTGCCGTAAACTGTAAACCGTAAACTTCTTTCTCATAACTCACAATTATCAACTATCCACTTCTTCTTACCGTGAACTGTGAACCGTGAACTCTGAACTTATTTTATCCTTTATCCTTCACCCTTTATCCTTTTTCTCCTCCGTCTCCGCCGGCATCGCCTGTACGCCCCCTTCCCCCTTCTCCTTCCGCGGCGGCCACACCAAGACGATCAACGCCAACACAAAAAAGATCGCCGCAAACACTGCCGGCGTCGTACTCGACGCTCCCAGTAACTGTTCCAACGCCGGACCCAACTGATTGTTCTGGAGCTTATCAACCACCGCCTGTGGATACGTACTCGGCAGACTCGCCGATAACGCCGACAACGCCAGGATAAAGCCCAACATCCCCAACGCTGCTCGCGTCATGTACGCCGCCCCGAACCGACGACGCGCCAGAATCATACAGCTTGCCGCCACTACCATTAGCACCGCCGATACGATAAAACCGATCTTCTCCACCAGACCGGGCCAGCCTTTGTAACCGAACGCTTTTTCAAATTCATGGGCGATATCCGGATCGGGTACCCCCGCAGCCAACAGCGCCGGTACATGCAGCGCCATCGCTAAGCCCGCCGCTATCGCCGCAATCAACAATAAGCCGCCAAAAAACGATAGCAGAAACGCCATTGGATGCAGCGTTTCCGCACGCCGGGCAAAACTGTCATACCGACTCGATCCCCGCGCCCAAGAGCCCCTAGAATCCGTTCCCGTTGCCGCACTCTCTTCCCGAGCCGCCGGCTCCGCCTCCCAACGTTGTGGCTCCACCGTCACCCGAGCTGCCTCGGCCTGCCGAACTCCCCCTACCGCTTCCCCACCCACGGGTCGATACATCCGGGATAACAACTCCGGATCCGATTTCAACTCGTCCTTATTCTCCCAGATCACCAATTCACAGCCGTGTCTATCCTTGAAATGTCCCGTCAATATCATAATCACATCGATCATCTGACCGATCCCGAAACACCCTCCCGTAAATAACCATAATACGCCCGTGCCGACCTTCCCGACGTAAAATCGCTGTAAGCCGCCTACGCCCATGAACAGAAACGCCGACAATATCAACGCCCATACCCGTTTATAAGGTGAGATCGTACCCAACGACGCCGTCCCCGCCGCTCCCGGCTGATAACGACTGCTGATCTCCTCCACCAACCGACTCGGCAGACATAGAAACACCAGAAAGATGATGCTCGGAAATACGATAAACGCGATGCAGAGCAATTCCTCATCCGGAGCCAACCGCATATTCCCCAGACATACGCTCGCTATCACGATCGTTAACGTACATACTACTAAGATCGACGGTTTGATCAGATACCGATACCACCCCGTAAAATAAAGCTGAAAACTCTTCGCCAGGCAAAACAGGCAAATGACCAGGCTGCTCACGCCCATCGATACCGCCAGCACAAACTCATCCTCAGGCATCCGGTTCGAGATCCCCGCCCAGATCAATAACATCACGCCGGCCCCCAGCAGCAGCATAAATCCTATGACCCAGATCAAACGTACCCACGCCGGTACCCCATGCACGCCTGCCGGTGGTTTCCGCTCCACCCATTGATCCGCAAGTGTGCCACGACCGTCGCGGCCGTGAATATCTGTTACCCCCTCCTTACCGGCGCCGACCGCACCCTTCATCTTCTCCACTCCCGGCGCCGGCAACGAATCGCCTCCGTGGTTCAACTCGTCTTCCTCCGACCATTTCGGATACGCCTTCGGATCGTATGGATTCAGGATCTGCACGACCAGACTGGTCCCCGCCAGTACGCCGATGGCCAGTACCGTTTGTTGATCCCCCGGGATCAGCAGACACGCCACAAACCCTAACGCCCCTAATCCGATGGCGCTGCCCAGCGAAACTCGTTCTTTACGATTCGGAGCCGTGTATTTCCACCAGTCTTCCAGGCATAGCAATATCCCGATCGCCAGCCACGTCCCCTTCAAATTCAGATTCTTCATGACATAATCGATATTCGTTCCCCAGAATACCATCGAGAAGATGACCATAGCCAGCGTCGCCGCACCGCCGGTGGCCAGACGCCGTAACCACGCCGACTCCTTCTCGAGCCGGTGGAGCCAACGCCAACGCGACCAGTTGATCCCCAGCACCGCGCCCACCATCATCATAAACGACAAAAATGTAAAGGCGACCCACTCTTCCGGCCTCTTACCCCCGATCATGCCCGTTCCGATCGCCATTACTGCCAACGCGATAACGCCCAGCGTGTGACGCTGACGACGCTCGATCGGATCGTTGATCTGTCGTTCCCGCTCCCGTAGTTGACGACGCCACCGACCCATCCGCTCGCCGATCGGTTTGATCTCTTTACCCAGTTTTTCCCACGTCAACTCCTCCTTGTTTTTCTCAACCTCATTCACCAATTCCTGTGCTTTTTCATACGTCCATGCCGGCCTCTTTGCCGCCTTCCGCTCCGCCTGGATCTTTTCCGCCGCCTTCGCCGCCACCATCGACAGACTCTCCGGCGAAAACTGCGATACGCTGTTTCGGACGTGCTCCGATCCGAAGATCCCCTCTACCATCTCCTGTACCGTTTGATAGCGCTGCTTCGGATCTTTTGTCAGCGCTTTGCGAATCGCCGTCGCGAACGGCTCGTTGATCCCTGTTAAATCAGGTTCCGCCGTCATATGCTTCATCAAAATCTCCGCCGGACTCGATCCAAAATACGGCACCTGACCCGTCAGCATTTCATACAATATGATCCCCAACGCATAGATATCGATACTGCGATCGTAACAACCCGAACCGATCTCCGGCGCCATGTAATGCACCGTGCCCACTGTGATCGTCTGACCGCTGTGTACGCTCGCACTGATCGCCTTGCTCAGTCCGTAATCCCCGATCTTGACGTATCCGTCTTCGTAGAAAATATTGCTGGGTTTCAGATCCCGATGCACCACCCCGCAGTCGTGCAG